>JAFDDR010000040.1 GCA_019310785.1 Deltaproteobacteria bacterium | reverse complement strand
GAAAATCTGCGTCCTTATCATTTAGGAGTGAATTATGGGATTAACTGGAATTCAGATTTTTAAGATGTTGCCCAAGACGAACTGCGGGGAGTGTGGTGTTCCCACCTGCCTTGCATTTGCCATGAATTTGGCCTCGGGAAAGGCGGAATTGGATGCCTGTCCGTACGTGTCTGATGAGGCCAGGGAACAATTGGCCGAGGCCTCAGCACCCCCGATCCGGCCTGTAGCAATCAGCGCCGGAGTTCGTGCATTTAAGGTGGGCGGCGAAACCGTCATGTACAGACATGAGAAGACATTTTTTAATCCTACGGGTTTAGGGGCCATGGTCTCATCGGACATGGAACCGGATGCCCTGGATAAAAAGCTGAAGGAGTGGAATGCCCTCCAGTATGAACGGGTGGGCCTTAACCTGAGGCCGGAATTAGTGGCATTGAAAGATGTAAACGGGGATGGCGCGGCGTTTGCAGCCCTTGCAAAGAAGATTGCGGCAGAAAGCGAGTTTGGCCTGGTCCTTATGAGTGATAAAGTGGACGTGATCAAGGCCGGCGTGGATGCCACGGCCTTCAAAAAGCCCCTCCTCTATGCAGCTACCGCTGATAATGCCGAAGACATGGGGAACTTAGCCAAAGAGGCCGGCCTGCCCCTGGCCGTGAAAGCGGATAACATAGATGATCTTATTGCCCTGAGTGATAAGCTTACAGGCATGGGTTTGAAGGACCTGGTGTTGGATTCAGGCTCTCGAGAGATGAAGCAACTCTTCGAGGACCAGGTAGCCATCCGCAGGGCCGCCCTCAAGGCGGGGAACAAAGCTTTGGGTTTTCCGACAATCACTTTTCCCTGTGAAATGGCAAGCAATCTGGATGCTGAGACGGTTATCGCCTCCCTGTTGATTGCCAAATACGCGGGAATCGTTATTCTATCGGATTTTAAGGGCGAAAGTATCTTTCCCCTGCTGTTGGAAAGGCTGAATATATTTACTGATCCGCAACGGCCCATGACCGTGACAGAGGGGATCTATGAGATCGGAGGGCCGGATGAGAATTCGCCGGTGCTGGTAACCACCAATTTCTCTTTGACGTATTTTATTGTGGGCGGTGAAATTGAAGGAAGCAGGGTGCCGAGCTGGCTCTTAATTATGGACACAGAAGGCCTTTCAGTCATGACGGCCTGGGCCGCGGGCAAGTTTTCAGGTGATGTGGTTGGCATGTTCGTGAAAAAGTGCGGTATTACCGATAAGATTGCCCATAAAAAGATTATTATCCCAGGTTATGCAGCGGCCATAAGCGGTGAGATGGAGGAGGAGTTGGGGGACTGGGAGATTCTGATAGGTCCCAGGGATGCATCCTTGATACCCAAGTTTCTCAAGGATATGGGTTAGATCTTGTTGGATAAGGCTAAGAATTTCATTAGTATCTGCTCAATAAATCCGGCCCCCCCTCACACTAACCCTCTCCCCCAAGGGAGAGGTTACTAATAGATGACATCATTACTAAAACCCCCTCCCCCTTGTCGAAGCTCCCGTCTTTTGCGGGGAAGGGGGAGGGTCGGGGTGGGGGTGAAAGCCCCGAGATATTGAGCTGTTACTTTCATCATTAACAAAGCAAACAAGTGAAAAGGGAGTGTGCCCATGTTACTAATTGGAGAAAGTTTGAATGTCATTAGCACGGTGATCGGAAAGGCATATAAGGAAAAGGATCCGGGGCCTATTGTCGAGGAGGCCAAACGCCAGAAGGAAGCGGGGATGGACTGGATTGACATTAATTTAGGTCCTGCAAGGAAAGGGGGACCCGAATTGATGGAATTCGTGGTAAAGACCGTCCAGGAAGCCATCGGGGATACGCCTTCGCTGTGTCTTGATACCTCAAACATCGAGGCCATGGAAGCAGGCCTGGCGGTACACAAGGGACAGGCCATTATCAACTCGATTATGGTGAGACCGGAGCGGTATGAAAATATGATACCTCTTGCGGTCAAGTACAAGGCCGCCATGGTGGCATTGATGTGGGGACCGGAAGGTCTCCCGAGAGATGAAAACGAGAGGGCCGCCTTGGCCGTTGAGTTAGGTTATGCCGCCAATGAGGCGGGAGTGCCCAATGAGGACATGTTTTTTGACGGGATTGTAACCCCGGTTAACATCCAGCAACCACAGGCCTTAAGCCTGATGGCCTTTCAGGAGATGCTCCAGGATATGTTGCCCGGGGCAAAATCCACATGCGGGCTTTCCAATATTTCTAACGGCCCCCCTGACAACCTTCGACCAATACTGAACCAGACTTTTATGGTCATGTTGGAGAGGAAGGGTATGTACTCCTGTATCGCGGACCCTTATGATAAAGGGTTAATTGAACTTGCCCGTGGTAAGAGGCCTGATATTGTGGAACTGATCCACAAGGTGATGGATGATGAGTCGGTAGATGATAAGTCTCTCCCTGAAGAATCCAATGATGGTTGGAAGTTGTCTGATTATGTGAAGACAGCCAGAATTATTTTGGGGAAATCCTTGTACTCGGATTCCTGGCTCGAGTTATAAAATCGCCTGGCGATTTTATGTAACGTCCCGCACGCAGGACGTAAAGACAGCAATTATTGGTTTTTATCACCAGCATGTAAGATGGGTTGAGGCACGAAACCCATCAAAACTGCTGTCATGGACCTCGCCATGGCACAAAATGGTGTTGTGGGGAGGTTCTTTTTTGGGGAGCTGACCCATGAACGGATTTTGCGACACGCTGCGGGAGAAGGTTGCAGCGAAACGCTCTTGCGACCTTGACATTTGAACAAGGGTGTTTACTTTTAGGCTTGTAACAATGCGTCATTACAACAATTTTCATTATAGACAATGACAGTGGAATTTTACCGGCTAATATAGGACGAGGTGAAGGATTAGACATGAATCAAGAAAATACAAATGCTGCGACACCCGGTGATTTTGAAAGGGCTCAGCAGGACAAGATGATAGAGGATAGCCTATCTAAGATCGGGAGAAAGATCCTGGTCATGAGCGGAAAGGGCGGGGTTGGCAAGAGCACGGTCGCGGGTTACGTGGCCCTGCTTTTAAGCGCTAAAGGACATAAGGTTGGGCTTTTGGATGTGGATCTACATGGTCCTACTATTCCACATCTAATGAACGTTCAGGGTGGCCTCGATATACCCGAGGAAGGCGTGGTCAGGCCTTACCGGTTTTCCGATAAGTTGAGTATTGTCTCGCTGGAAATGGTGTTAGGTGACAAGGATACGGCCGTTATCTGGCGGGGTCCTTTGAAAATCAGTGCGATTCGGCAATTTATTTCCGATATTGACTGGGGTGATCTGGATTATCTTATTGTTGATTCGCCTCCGGGAACAGGGGATGAACCGCTCACCGTGGCCCAGACCATACCGGATGCCGAGGCCCTCATCGTGACTACGCCCCAGGAGATCAGCCTGGCCGACGTGAGAAAATCCATCAACTTCTGCCGGCAGGTCAAAATGAAAATAATCGGTGTGGTGGAAAATATGGGCGGGTTTGTCTGCCCCCACTGCGGGGAGAAGATCTCTATTTTCGGAAGCGGCGGTGGCAAAAGGATGGCCGCTCAAATGGATGTGCCCCTTATTGGGGAGATACCCCTCGATACAGAGATGGTTGAAATGGGGGATAAAGGCAGATTGGATTCTCTTATGGAAAAGGCTGATCTGGAGATAAATAAGGCTTACAAGCAGATCGTAGAAAGGGTTGTCAAGGGTTAAATTTATAAGTCAAGGAGGATTGTTGAGATGGAAGAAGGAAGAATTGCAATCCCGTCCATGGGACCCGGTGGCCTTGATGGCCAGAGGTCAGGTCATTTCGGGCACTGTGATGTATTCACCATGGTGGATGTTGAGAAGGGAGAAATAAAAGAGGTAAGTACCGTTCAGAATCAGAGCCATGTGCAGGGAGGATGCATGGTCCCCGTGAACCTGCTGGCAGGACACAATGTCAAGGCCCTGATTGTCGGGGGTATCGGTATGCGGCCCTTAATGGGTTTCAAGCAGGTGGGGATTGATGTTTATTATGATGCGACCAGGCCTGAGATAAGGCCGGTTGTTGAAGACCTGATCTCCGGCAAGCTACCCGCAATTGGGGATGACCAGGTATGTGGGGGGGGCGGCGGGGCCATGCAATAGGCTATAGGAGCATGTTTACAAGACCTAGGTTAAGCGGTTAAACGTTCACGGTTCACGGTTAAAGAGCACTAACTGTCTGATATCAAAAGAATGATACCTCAGTAGAGACGACACGCATGTTTCACCCAATGGGTGAAAAAATTAATCTTGGTATTGTGCTGTAAAGTGATGGATTTCAAGGGCTTATAACCGTTGAACCCTGAACCTTGAACCGCTCACTTTAGGCAAGATGAAAGGTTTTTTACATGGGCAAAAAAGAAGCAAATGATGATGTATACAAAATGCTGTCAGAGTCCGGATATTCGGATAAGGCAATCGAATACTTCCAGGCAAAGGAAAACATGGGTGTTATAGAGAACGCGGATCAGGTCACGGATCTTGTAGGGCCATGCGGGGACACAATGAAGATCTCCTTTAATATCGATGGAGAGACCATAAACGATGCAAAGATACAGATCCTCGGTTGTCCCGGCGCTGTTGCGTCCGGTTGTGCAGTGGTAAATCTCGCAAAGGGAAAGACCTTGAATGAAGCCGCCAGGATTGACCTGGATGTTCTTTATAAAGAAGTTGAGAAATTACCGGACAAAAAAATTCATTGCGCACGCTTAGCCATAAAGACCCTGCAAAAGGCACTGAAAGAATATGAGGAAAAAAGCCCGGGTAAGGCGACAGGTGAGGGTGCCGGGAGGAAATAATGAAAATAGCCGTTACATCTCAAGGAACCGAGCTCGATTCAGAGGTTGACCCCAGGTTTGGCAGGGCCCTTTTTTTTGTTGTCGTGGATTCCGAGACCTTTGCCTTTGAGGCGCTGGATAACAAAGAGAATTTAAACGCCCTGAAAGGGGCCGGAATCCAGGCTGCCGGCATGGTGAGCGACAACGGGGCTGAAGTTTTACTTACGGGATTCTGCGGACCCAATGCATTCAAGGCCTTAGCCGCCGCAAAAGTGGGCGTAGCCAATAATGCCAGCGGTACGGTCAGGGAAGCGGTGCAGGCCTATCTTGATGGTAAACTCCCTTTAGCCGATAAAGCCGATGTTGAGGGTGGCTGGTAGGAGAGAAAACATGCCGATATTTGAGTTTGAGTGTGCTGATTGCGGTCATCACACGGAGATCCTGATGGCAAGCACGGAAACTGACCTGGTAGCCTGTGGAAACTGCGGTGGACGCAATCTCAAGAAACTGTTGTCAGCGCCCGCTGCTGTCAGCCCCATAAAGAGTTTCCCGGTGAACGCCTCTGATCGATGCTGCGGCACAGAAGGACCACCTTCCACCTGTGCAGGTCCTGGAAGTTGCTGTGGTCGGAATTGATAACCTTGCAAAAACTCATCCCGGATGAACTGTGAAGTGCTACCTTTTTTTCAGATAATAATCTTTGATGCGGATTAATTGCTCGATGTATTCTTCCTGAAATTGAAAATCCGGATAGTATCTTATTTCATTCTTCAGCGGTTCGATCAACGGGAATATATCGATTCCGCAACTGTTCCTTCCCTTTTTGTCGGCCTCATGGACAATCAAGAGGCAGTAATAACTGACCAATAGCCTGAGTCCCGAGGGCCTTCTGAATAGATAGGCCCTTCCACCGGTTGTATTTATAAAAAATCCCGCGTACTGATAAAGGACCGTCATGGAAGGCCTGATGTTTTCCGGGTCAGGACAACGATCACCCAATGTAAGCCACCTGTAAAACATTTCCAGGCTGATCTCCATTGTGTCCTGCTCGTTTTTGAGCACGGCTCTAATCAGGGACAGGTCTTTTCTGTCTAATATACGAAAAAAGTGGTACAGATTCCGGATGATCATTTTGGGGTCGGCGCCCTCTCCTGCCGGAAAGGGAGGCCGCGCCGCAGCACGCCGCAGGATGTTTTTGAAGCGCGTGTAAACATCCGTTTTCGGATTTAGACGACTGACATAATCCTTTTCATCCAAATAGCGGAAAAACTCAGCCACGTTTTTCTCTATCCGGGCGCAATAGTCTTCCTGTGGGACGGGTTTTACAATGGGCTCATCCGGGGTTGGCCGAACCGGGGTGGCCTCCTCTTCCCCGGTGACCCTCTGTTGTTCCGGTGGAAAGGGCTTTTTCTGTACAGGAGCAGGCATTTTCATGACCGAATCTTTTGCCGGCTGGCGACCAGTTTCGGAGTACAGGTAGTAACCAAGCCCCGCCAGTATTATAACCAACAGTAGCCACCACCAGCCATGGCCTCTTGTGCTTTTTGAACTCTTTGCCATAATTATTGCCTCATTATGCCTAATGACTTAACGTCCGTTAATTTACTGAGCTATTACTGTGTATATCTTAGGGTAAAGAGGGTCTTGTCCCTTGTCGTGTAACGGGTAACCGGATAGTCACAGTGGTTCCCACGCCTTCTTTACTGTCGAACTTGAGTTCGCCGTTGTGATTCATGACGATCTGGTGGACCATGGTCAAACCCAGGCCCGCGCCCCGTGTCTTTGAAGTGAAAAACGGGTCATATACCGAATCCAGATTTTCCCGGGCAATGCCCCAGCCTGTATCCTTGATGCTGGTCACGATATTAGCGTTGTCGAGTTTGGCCGCAAGTGTCAGATTCCCTCCATGAGGCATGCTTTCAAGTGCATTCTCAATAATATTGGACAGGGCCTTAGTGATCTGGGATGCATCCATAAAGGTCGAAGGAAGATTTTTATCGATTTTGACTATGACCTTTATGCCCTGTTTTCGCGCCTGTTCCCCGAATTCCGTTACAACTTGATTAAGCACTTCATCCATATCATCAAGGTTCATGTTGGCAGATTGTACACCGGCAAATTCGTGAACCTCAGTAACGATATTTTCAAGCCGTTTTGATTCCTCTATGATAATATCGACATATTTCCGAAGCTTTGATTCGTCCTTGAGTTCCTTTTTTAGTCTGGAGGAAAAGCCGCCTATGGTAGTGATGGGGTTCCTGATTTCGTGTGCTACCCCTTTGACCAGATTACCCATGGCCGCTAACCGTTCGGACCGGATTAGCTTTTCCTGGGTTGTTTTTAATTCTTGTTCGGTAAACTTGAATTTTTTCTCAAGACGGCGGTAGAGCTTGGCGTTATCCAAGGCCACGGCAATTTGCTGGGACATGGTTGTAAGGAGTTCCAGATCCGCATCGGTAAAAGGTTCCTTGGATCTTTTGTTCAGGACCTGAAAAGCGCCAATAGATTTGTCTCTCAAAATCAGGGGTACGCAGAGCATTGACCGGGTCTCAAAGCCGGTTTTGGTGTCAAATTTGTTGCTGAAACTTTTTTCACTTTTTACGTCCTGCATCACCAGGGGTTCCCCGGTCTGCACTACACGGCCGGCAATTCCTTCGCCTAACTTGAGTCTAATCCGTTTAACGGGCTCCTTTTTTTCCCCCCTTGCGATTCGAATGAATATTTCGCCCTTGTCTTCATCTAATTCATAGACGGTGCTTGCCTCTGCATTCATAAACTCCTCTGCCCACTGCATGGCGTAATTGAGCACGTCCTCAATTTTCAACGAGGAATTGATAATGGAACTGAATCTTACGAGCGTATCCAGCTCCTTTTCATGAATGTTCTTTGGATTATGTTTTTTCAATGCAAAGAGACCTTAATTTAATGCCTTTTCAAGCGCAACGTTTATCAATTTGACTTTTTCACTGTGTAGCTTTAAAAATAAAGGGTATTGGTTGATAGCTGAAGTTGTTATTTGTCGGAACAAAAAATTAATCGATTCGGTATACTTTAGCTCTTTGCAACGGTGAGGCATTTTTCAAGGCAATATCTAAACCTGGCGTATGAACGTGGCCTATTTTCAGGTTTCTGCTAAAATATGCCCCAAATACCAGGCAGTAGATGGAACGAACCCTGAAAATCAGGCCACTGCCGAAAAGCGCTGCTAATGCGCTTTGAGATATCGCCTTGAAAAACACCTCATCGTTGCAGTGAAGCTGCAATATTACTCAATTTTTCAAATAGCCAAAATATTACATCGATTCCAAATATACAAGAGTTCGAAGTGAGAAGCAATGAAGAATCCTATAATCTGCGTTCATCTGCGTCCTATTGATGTATGGGAAATTCCATGAAAATTCTTCTGACCAATGACGACGGCATTCATGCCCCCGGATTGTTTGCACTGTATCAGGCCCTGAAACCGGACTATGATGTGGATATTGTTGCGCCTGAGGTGGAGATGAGTGCGGTGGGGCATGCTATCACCCTGACGTCGCCACTCAGGGTTCGAGAGGTTCGGAAAAGCGGATCATTTTTCGGTTACGCCGTCTCGGGCACTCCTGCCGACTGTGTAAAGATTGCGGTGCAGGAGCTGCTTAAAAGGCCCCCGGACATTATTATTTCCGGAATAAATGTAGGGGCCAACGTGGGCGTTAATATCCTTTATTCCGGAACGGTCTCTGCGGCCACGGAGGGGGCCTTTTTGGGGGTTCGATCCGCCGCCATCTCCCTTGCGACCAGGAAAAACCCGGATTTTGGGTTTGCGGCCCAATTCAGCAAAGAGATCATCCGGTTTATTGTGGAAAACGGGCTTAAGGAGGGCACGGCCTTGAATGTCAATATCCCGGCATGCCCTCCCGAAAAGATAGCCGGTGTATATATCACAAGGCAGGGGACCTCCAGATTCGAGGAGCGGTTTGAACGCCGCAACGACCCGAGGGGCAATGTCTATTACTGGCTTTCGGGTGAAAAGTTTATTGAAAACGGCAATCCGGAAAATGACTCCATGGCCCTGAAGGAAAACAAGATTACCATTACACCCATCCACTATGACCTCACCTGCGAAAAGGAACTGGTGAGATTGAAGGCCATGTCCTTCCCATCGTGGCAGCATCTTAGGGGCTAAATCCCAAATCACAAGCACCAAATTACAAATACCACGCGAGAGACAGGCAAGGATCTCAAGCTATAATTTGATGTCTTTGCAAAAAGTCAAAAAACTTACTTTTTTATCATTCTGTCCCGAAGCGCGGTCCGGGATAACGGCCAAGCCGGAATCAAGTCTTTTCAGCAACTTATGCCTGACCTGGACACCGGTTGCAGTTTATCCCGCATTCTTGTATGCGGGGCCGGGGTGACGACTTTTTACGAGGATATCAATATTCTGACGATAACAACCGTTTGTGATTTCGAATTTTGGTAATTGTGATTTGTTTGATATTTGCGGTTTGATATTTGGAATTTGTTTAGTATTCTTATTGAGATATCCTTAGCCTGGCGGCTATGGGCAAAGTGGCCCGCCAGCTGTTCAGTAAATCTCGGGCCACAGATCATTCCACGGGCATGCCTGTTCATATGCATGAGCCGCCTTGAGAACCAGGTCATCCCTGTGTCTTGGTCCGACGATCTGAAGGCCTGCGGGAAGACCGGTATCTGTCAACCCCGCCCGGACGGTTGCCGCAGGATGGCCTGAGAGATTGAAAGGATATGTAAAGGCTACCGCCCCGAGAAGCGGGATGGGGTGCCCGTCAATCTCCTGTGGCGGCGGCCCTTTGGCCGCAAATGCCTCGGTGGGCATGGTGGGGGTAAGGAGAAGGTCGAAGCGATCAAAGAATTCCCAGAGGGCTCGATTCAGGTCCGATCGAATTTCCTGGTTTTTTATATGGTTATCTAATGAAAGTGTCTTTGCATGATCCAGCGACATCACAAGGGTTTTACCCAAATCCGGACGAAACTTTTCCAGGTCCTGGTGAACCTGGACATAAATATCGCAGCTCATGAGTTCGGACCACGCCTGGCCCACCTCGGGTATCTCCCCGTCCCAGACATCAACGCTATGTCCCATCTTTTCAAATTGTTTCACGGCATCTTCCACGAGGACCATTATATCCGGCTGTACCCGCGCATATCCTAAGGTGGGGCTGAAACCGATCTTTAAGGACTTATCAAGATTGTTCAGGCTTTCCAGATAGGATATCCCCTGTCCGGGCAAGGAGTCCTGATCAGCAGGGTGATAGCCTGCAATACAATCAAGATACAGGGCCGCATCCTCCACTGTTCTGCTTAAAGGCCCCTGCGTCAACGTCCGGCTGACATGATGTACGGGTACCGGACCTAAAGGCACGCGTCCATAAGAGGGCTTGAATCCGAAGCATCCTGAATAGCAGGCCGGAATGCGAATGGAGCCCCCTGCATCTGAACCGGTCGCCAGGGGAACCATGCCGGATGCGACTGCAGCGGCCGAACCTCCGCTTGAACCGCCCGGTGTGCGCTCCGAATTCCAGGGATTTCGTGTAACACCAAACAGCCGGTTTTTCGTGAAACCGGTAAATCCGAATTCCGGTGTATTAGTCTTGCCCACCACGATGGCGCCGGCAGACTTAAGCCGTGCAACCTGAATAGAATCCTGTTGGGCTAGATTGTCCTTAAAAGGAACGCAACCAAAGCTGGTGACCATGCCTTTAACGTCTTCCAGGTCCTTCACCCCTATGGGAATACCTGCTAATGGGCCGGGATCTTCGCCTTTAGCGATGCTATCGGCCATGGCCTTTGCCTCGGCCATGGCCTGATCGGCCCGTATGGCCACAAAGGCGTTGAGTGTGGGATTGATTGCTTCGATTCTTCTCAGGGTTTCCTCCATGAGTTCCACAGGGGAAAGGTCTTTTGAGCGGATGAGATTAGCCAGTTCAACGGCCGACTGGTAGCGAGTTGGTGTCATGGAAGATTCTCCTTGGTTTTTAATAACAAGAGGCCCCGAATCTCAGGGCCTCTTGTTATACCGTACTACTTGGTAAAACGCCTTAAAACAGAGGCCACAGCAGAAATGCACCGGACGTGATGATAAAGAAGACAAAGAACACCAGTAACAGCCATCCCATGATCTCCCGGAACTCCAGCTTGGCAACGGCTAACATGGCGATGGCCCAGAAGGGCTGGATCATATCAGTCATCATATCGCCCCAGGCATAGGCCACCACGACTCTATGGGCCTCCACGCCCAACTCCTTTGCCGCAGGCAACAGATATGGCGCTGTCACGGCCCATTCGGAACCGCCCGACGGGATCAGGTAATTGAGCAATCCCGCATACCAGTATGTAACGAGCAGGAAGGTGCCCCCGCTGCAAACGGCCACAAACGCCTTGGTAAAGACAGTGGCTAAGGCGGTGAACTTAAACAGGCCGAAAATACCGGCGTAGAAGGGGAACTGGATCACAATTCCCCACACGGCCTTGCCCGCTTCTTCCGTGGCCTTGAGGAAACTCCATGGCCTCCAGTGGAAGAGTATGCCTAACATCAAAAAGAACAGGTTGATGTTATTCAGATTGATTAGCTTGGCAAAACCGACCTCACTAAGTTTCCAGCCTAACCACCAGAATCCGGCTATGGCAATGATCAGGTTCCATCCCCACCACCAGTTGGCCCAGGAAGAAAAGCTCTCATATTTATCGGGTCTTGGCGGCGATTCATACAGCTTGAGCCTGTCGGCCAATTCCGGCGAGAGCTTGAAGGTCTTTTCCTCGGATGGGTGCATGAGTGACATGAGAACAGTAACAACAAACAGCACAATGACCAGCAGGATGAGATTGAAGGGAGAAAAAATGGTCTGGGTGGTCGAGATGGTGCCCGCCAGGTACCCGCCTTTAATAAGGAAGTTGTCGGGCGTATTGACCAGCAACGGGGCCGAAGCCGAAAGACCTGAATGCCAGGTACAGCCAAGACCGAGATAGGCGGAAGCGATCAGGAGGCGATAGTCCACCTTGGGATTGTTTTTGACAATGTAAAGGGCCAGCATGGCGCTGCCGATCAGGCTAAGACCCCAGTTAAACCAGGCAATGATCATGGAAAATAGGGCCATAATCATGATGGCTTGCCAGGGCTTTTCTTTATTGGCCCAGCCGGAGATACCGTTCAACAGCCACCTGACCGGCGGTGAGCAGGCTAAGATATAGCCCGTCATCATGATCAGACACATCATCATGCCGAATTTGAGTAGTATCCAGAAACCCTTTCCCCATGCCTGTACCGCTTTGGCCGGACCCACGTCCCCCCAGATGAGGGCCATTAAAAAGGTTATGATGCTCAGAATCCATACGATAACAAGGGCATCAGGAATCCACCTTTCGGTCCAGTTGGTCAGACCGCCGCCCCAGTTCTTAAGAAAGTCCAACCCCGACTTTTGCTCACCATTAGCCATGATAACCTCCTTTGTCTAAGAGTTTATGCCAGCCTAAGAAAATTTTTCTTTTGGAAGCATTTTCGATTGAAGGTCCTTTTTACCACCTCCTTTTTTTGTTTCGTGTGTTTACAAAAAAGAAAACCCCTTTTGCGGTTTCGCCGCTTCAGGGGTTTTTTAGGGCACGTGCTTTCACTGGCAAGCCTTCTATTTTGGTATTTTTGTCAAAAGGTCCTATTTATATGTATATTAATCATTACCAATAATAAAAACTGGTTAAAGTTGTCAACAATAAAATTACTTTCCCTGCGAGGCCATGCGTTTGTATGTCTCGTATCTTTCTTTCATATCCTCTTCAGCCTTTTGAAAAAGGGTTTCCGCATGGTCCGGAAATGTTCTGGTGAGGCTCGAATAGCGGACTTCACCAAGCAGGAATTCCTTAAAATCACCAGTGGGTGCTTTGGAATCGAGGATAAAGGGATTTTCCCCCTCTTGTTTGAGCGTGGGGTTGTACCGGTACAGGGGCCAGTAACCGGTGGCCACGGCCTTTCTTTCCTCTTCCTGGGTCAGGCCCATGTTGATGCCGTGGTTGATGCACGGGGCATACGCAATTATAAGAGATGGCCCATGATAGCTTTCCGCCTCTATGATGGCCTTGAGGAGCTGGTTTTTATTTGCACCCATGGCCACGGATGCCACATATGCATACCCGTAGGTCATGGCCATAAGCCCCAGGTCCTTTTTACGAGTAGACTTGCCACCTGCCGCAAACTTGGCCACGGCGCCGGTGGGCGTTGCTTTGGACGCCTGACCCCCGGTATTGGAGTATACCTCTGTATCTAAGACAAGGATGTTCACATCGTGTCCTGTGGCAATAACATGGTCAAGCCCGCCATAACCGATATCATAGGCCCACCCGTCTCCCCCGAAGACCCATATGGATTTTTTGGTGAGATAGTCGCTTCTGTCGATAATTTCGACAAGCAGGGGGTTGAAGTCGGCCTCGGGATTTGTAATTTCAGATTCGATAAGGCCCACTAACTGCCGGCCGAATTCCTTTGACTTTTCCCCGTCATTCATGTTGTCAAGCCATGCCTGCAATGCCTCTTTCAGCTCTTTTGACACACCTGTTTCTATTGCCTCGCGGGAAAGGGCGGCCAATTTTTCCCGTCTCTGGGTCACGCCTAATTCCATGCCAAACCCGTATTCCGCGTTATCCTCAAAAAGCGAGTTTGCCCAGGCCGGGCCATGTCCATCTTCATTAACCGTATAAGGGCAAACAGGTGCGGAACCCCCATAGATTGAAGAGCATCCCGTGGCATTGGCAATGAGCATACGGTCGCCAAAGAGCTGGGTAACGAGCTTGACATAGGGGGTCTCGCCGCAACCGGGGCAGGCCCCGGAAAACTCAAACAGCGGCTTTCTGAACTGACTTCCCTTTATTGAAGACGCGGGCATCAGGTCGTCCAGCAAGGGGAGTTCAGTTGAGAATATGTGGTTGGGGACCTGGACCTCTTTTTGTGTGGTAAGGGGCTTCATGACAAGGGCCTTTTTCTTGGCCGGACAGACCTGGGCGCAGTTGCCGCATCCCGTGCAGTCCAGGGGGCTGATTTGAATCCTGTAACGCAACCCCTTCAACTCCTTACCCTTGGCCTCCTCTGTTACAAAATCCTTGGGTGCGTCTTTCAGGTCTTCCTCGTACATCAGTACAGGTCGAATGACTGCATGCGGGCAGACACATGCACACTGGTTGCACTGGATACAATTTTCAGGCTGCCATTCCGGCACATTGATGGCAATACCCCTTTTTTCATATTGAGTAGTGGCAGAGGGAAAGATCCCGTCCGGTGGAAAGGCGCTCACCGGGAGTTTGTCGCCCTGCTGGGCCAACATGGGTCTCATGACCTCTTTCACAAATTCAGGGTCATTCTTCGAAAGGTAGGCATCCTGATCCGCAACGGCCCACGATTTGGGAACCTTGATCTTCTTAAGGGCACCGATAGCCCTGTCCACTGCATCAATATTCATCTGGACCACCTTGTCACCTTTTTTGCCGTAGGTTTTTTTGATGGCGGCCTTCATGTAGTCAAATGCTTCTTCCGGGGGGATAACGTTGGCGATTTGAAAAAAGGCGGCCTGCATGATCATGTTGATTCTACCCCCCAAGCCCAATTGAGCGGCAATCTTGACCGCATCAATATTGTAGAAATTTAACCCGGCCTGGGCAATTTTCCGTTTCATGGTATCGGGTAGCCTGGCCCCCAATTCCTTGAGACCCCAGGGGGAATTTAGAAGAAAAGAGCCCCCTTCTTTGATTCCTTCCAGGATATTATACTGGTCAACAAACGCGGGATTGTGGCAAGCAATAAAGTCCGACTTGGTGAGGAGATAAGGCGACTGGATCCTTGCCGGGGAAAACCGGAGATGGGACATGGTGATCCCCCCCGATTTCTTGGCATCATAGGCAAAATATGCCTGGGCATACATATTGGTGTTTTCGCCGATTATCTTGATTGCGTTTTTGTTGGCCCCCACCGTACCGTCCGCCCCTAATCCCCAGAATTTGCACCGTACCGTTCCCTCGGGCGAGGGATCGATCTCCTCGGGCAGTTCTAAAGATGTTTGGCTAACGTCATCCACTATGCCCACAGTAAAATGATTTTTTGGGGCCCTGGAACGAAGATTATCAAACGTTGCCTTAACCATTGTGGGGGTGAAATCCTTGCTTCCAAGACCGTAACGGCCACCCACGATTACCGGGGCCTCGCCTCTTTCCTGAAAAACCGTGCATATATCCTGGTAAAGTGGCTCACCTAAGGATCCCGGGGCCTTGGTCCTGTCGAGCACAGCGATTCTTTGTGCGGTTGCGGGCAGGGCCCTCAAGAAGTGCTCCCTGGAAAAGGGAAGATAGAGGCGGACCTTAATGAGCCCGACACGCTCCCCGAGACTGTTCATGTAGTTGACAGTCTCCTCAATTGCGTCACAACCGGAGGCCATGGAAACAACAACCCGTTCCGCGTCCGGGTCGCCCACGTAATCAAACAGGTTATATGTTCGGCCTGTGAGGTCTCCCACCTTGTCCATCTCTTCCTGAACGATTGGGATAATCTGCTCATAATAGGGGTTGGAGGCTTCGCGGTTCTGGAAGAAGATATCCGGATTCTGGGCCGTACCCCTGAGCTGGGGATACTCCGGATTCATTGCCCTGCTCCTGAATTCTTCTATGGCCTCCCGGTCCACGAGATTAGCCATGTCTTGGTAGTCAATCAATTCTATTTTCTGGATTTCCTGGGAGGTCCTGAACCCGTCAAAAAAGTGGACAAAGGGCAGGCTGGTCCGAATACTGGCTAAATGGGAGACGAGGGCCAGGTCCATTACCTCCTGGACAGACGCAGACGCCAAAAGGGAAAAGCCCGTCTGCCGTACAGCGTTTATGTCAGAATGGTCACCGAATATGGAAAGGGCATGGGCGGCAATCGCCCGGGCAGAGACATGAAAGACCACCGGCATCAACTCCCCGGATATCTTGTACATGTTGGGGATCATCAATAAAAGCCCCTGGGAGGCGGTAAAGGTGGTAGACAGTGCCCCGGCAGACAGGGCCCCGTGAACGGCACCGGCAGCGCCGCCCTCGGATTGCATTTCCACGACCTTCAGGACCTGGCCAAAGATATTTTTTCGACCGTGCGCGGCCCATTCATCTGCGTATTCTCCCATATTGCTGGAAGGGGTGATAGGATAGATTGCAGCCACGTCGCTCATTGCATAGGCCACATGGGCCGCGGCTTCGTTTCCTTCTATGGTCTTTGTTGTAGTCATAATGGCTCTTCCTTTCTTGAGAATTTGTTATACTTTAGCTCTTGCAGTGAAGTTGTAATATCGCTCGATTTTTCAAACTGCTAAAATATTACGAGAGTTTTAATATTGTCCATTGCGGGGAAGCCGTAAGCGGATTGTATTTTACCATTTATTGAGGTAAGTTACATCAGCACCTATTTCTTAAAAAGAGTTAGATTTAAACCCTATCTTTTAAATTTGTCAAGCTTTTGTGCGCAGGTATGATGAAAAGAGAATATCCTAAGCGTCCTTTCGTAGGGGTCAGCGCGGTTGTCTTTCGTGAGCAATCGGTCTTGCTGGCCCGAAGAAAACAAGATCCCGGGAGAGGGCAATGGAGTTTGCCGGGCGGCGTGGTGGAATTAGGAGAGACCCTGTTGGAGGCCTTAAGCCGGGAGCTCCGGGAAGAGGTCTCCATTATAATAGAGGTCGGCGGCCTTGTCGGTGTTTATAACCGGATAATTCGTGACAAAGATGACCATATTCACTACCACTACATAATTGTGGGCTACTGGGGATGTATTGCTTCGGGTCGCCCAAAGCCCGGGTCTGACATCAGCGAGGTCCGTTTTGTAGCCATTGAGGATATCGAAACCTGTGGGGTCGACCCGGAGTTACGGGAAACCATATTAAAGGCGGTCGAGATGCGCAAAACGGGATTGGCTGTTGATGATTGTTGATTGAAGATCGATGCGGCCGCAAAAAACCACAAAGCGCTCACGAGTAAAGAATCAGGTTATCTTATCACATTCAGGAATCGGCCCCAGTGGGCCCAGGACCAGTAAATGATCATGGCCTTACCCTTTATCTTGTTTATAGCAACGAAGCGCCAGTACCTGCTATCAAGGCTCTGATCACGGTTGTCTCCCATGACAAAAATTGAATTTTCAGGGACAATCACCGGCCCGAAATTCTCGCGTTTCACGTCCACGTCTAATATATAATGCTTGCAATCTCCAAGAAATTCCAGATGCTTGTATGCAAGAGGGATTTTTTCGTCTTCGTATCTTTCAACATACTCCGTCTTTATCTTTTCATCATTTATAAATAATACGTCCTTTTTTATCTCGATCTTATCTCCCTCAATGCCAATAACCCTCTTTATGAAATCCTTCTCTTCATCCTTTGGCCACTTAAAGACGACGACATCTCCTGTTTTCGGTTTCTTCAGCCGGATAACATAACGGTCAATAAGTGGTATTCTGACTCCATAAGTGAATTTGTTTACCAGTATATGATCACCAATAAGCAGTGTCGGCTTCATGGATCCAGAGGGAATTTTGAATGCCTGGACTACGAAAGTGCGTATGAAAAGCGCAAGTATCACTGCAATGACTGCCGCTTCGGCATACTCACGAAAGACGCT
>JAFDDR010000039.1 GCA_019310785.1 Deltaproteobacteria bacterium | reverse complement strand
GCAGTTGTGGGGGTCACGCCCTCATCCTCTTCCACCAGAACCGTCTTCTTTTTAGATACCCTGACCTCGGCAGGAAACATGTATCTCTTCTGAAAGGCCCTGTCATCGGACAACGCATCCTGGTACTGTTCATATCTCCTTAAAGTTACTTCATCACACTCTTCCTTTGTGGTCCCTATTTCTTTGGCCACATTTTCGGCAGTCTGGATCATTTTCAGCCCGGCATTGGGATCAGCGTTAAAATTGTCCATCATCCAGTTTTCCGATATTACTTCAGCGCCGGGGCCCATTGGGTTGGGCCATATGGTATGAGCGCCGTTCGAACAGCGATCCGACATGAGGGCGAATCCCGTCTCATAGGTCCCGACCTCTATGTTGACAGCACAAAGGTGGATACAGGTGGTTGATGTCGTGCACGCCTGGTTGACCATGAGTGCAGGCAGTTCTTTCTCATTGTCGACCAGCATGGCCGCCGCCCATGTGTGGCTGTAGAACATATGGAGCTGCGAAATGGTGATGCCATAATACATATAGTCTAAAATTGTGGGATCAAGGTTGCTTGCCAGCATCCACTTTCTTGCCGTGTTTGCGCCCAAGGCAATAGCATTCTCGTTGGCCATGGTGCCCTGCCAGCGGCTGAACGGGCTTGAATAGTAGCCTTTGTACGGTATAAACGCTTTTGTCAACATTTCATTTCTCCTTTAGTTAAGTTATATTATATATTTTCTGCAAGTTGCTATGCTTAATCGGCTTTTATGTCCGTTCCCTCGTACTTTTTTCGCCAAAATTAAATAGTAGGGTCCCGCCTTGCGGAACCAAAAAGGCGGACGTGGCCTCCGGCTCCGCTTCCAGCCCGTAGGGCTTCCAGGCCGGAGGGTAGAGCCTACGCCCCAGAGAGTGGCCCGCCCTACGATTCTGGTTCATCTTATTATTAGTCATCACTCCACTTGCCGTATTTTTCCCTGAGGATACGGTGAAGTATTTTTCCCGTAGGTGTTCTCGGCATTTCATCATCCTTTAAGAAATCCATGGTCTTTGGCCTCTTGTACCCGGCTATTTTGCCGCGGCAAAAGTCAAGTATCTCCTTGGCTAAGTCTTCGCCCGGCTCATACCCGGCGGTCAACACTACCACGGCCTTGATGGCTTCTCCCCACTTATCATCAGGGATTCCGATCACGGCCACATCCTGCACCGCCTCATGTGACGCGACTACATCTTCAACTTCAGAGGGGTAAACGTTTTCACCGCCCGTGATGATCATATTGGCCTTTCTGTCAACTAAGGTATAATAGCCGTCCTCATCCCTCTTTACCATGTCGCCGGCCGAAGACCATTCACCCTCAAATGCCTCTTTGGTTTTTTCAGGCTCTTTTAGATACTGCTTGAAAAGCATGGGGGTCCGGTAAAACAATTCTCCCACTTCCCCGTCCGGGACCTCATTTCTGTCTTCGTCAAGGATCCTTATCCGGTCGGTCCCGAATATCTCTTTACCGATGGACCCTAATTTTTTGAACTGGTCCTCGGGTCTTAAAAGGGTCACAAGTCCGCCCTCGGTGCTCCCATATGCCTCCCAAAGTTCGGCATTTTTGAAATAATCCATGATGGCTACTTTCAGGTCCTTTCTCGCAGGAGCGGAGGAAACAAGCAACTGTCGAATGGATGACACATCAATGTTATTCTTCACTTCATCTGGCAGGGCCAACATCATGATGTAATGAGTGGGCACCAGGGACGTGAAGGTGATTTTGTATTTGTCAATGGTCCTGAGCAGGTCCTCGGGATCAAAACTGATCATGTTGTAGACGAATACAGGCGCTGATACCAGAGTATAGGCAAAGGAATAAAATATGGAATTGATATGGCACATGGGCATAACCAGCATCACCTTATCAGTCGGTCTGACACCCTGGTTGATATCGTTCAAATAATACTGGGCTACAGTGCTTTCATGTGTTCTCATAACCCCTTTGGCCCGACCTGTTGTACCCGATGTGTACATGATGGTCCAGATATCGGCGGAATCAACCATGATGTCCGGCTCATCGGGCGAGGACTTTGAGAGCCAGTCTTCAAAATCAACGTATCCGTCAGGGACCGGCCCATCTCCCATATAAACATATGCATCTTTGGGAACAGGGAGCTTGTCCTTGATGCTGTCAATCATTTCCACAAAAGGGGCCTCCACGATAAAGGCTTTGCATTCCGAGTGATTGACGAGGTACTCTATGTTAGGGGCTGCTAATCTAAACATGACGGGTACTGCGATCTGCCCACCCTTGGCACAGCCGGCATAGATATCCAGCCATTCCCCCCGGTTATAGGCAATTACGGCAAATGTATCCTTGTGTCCCACGCCGATGTCCTTTAAACCGTTGGCGAAACGACACGACCTCTCGTTCCAGTCTTTGAAGTTAAATTCATTGTTCTTGTCCTGCCATCCTAACTTATCCGGATAATTCAGGGCATTCATCTTTAACATAGTGCCTGCATTCATCCATTTGCTTATATTCATTTTAATCCCTCCCGTAAACTTTGGTTTCTGTAAGTAATGTGTTCAAGAAAATGTTTTTACAAAACCATTTTCTTAAATTGTATATCTTGACCTAAGAGGCTGTCCTATCCCTCATTCTCCATTGCAAAAAGTAGTGCAGGGCTAAAGCCCTGCCATAGCCAAGCAGGGCTAAAGCCCTGCACTACTCCTTAGGGCCTTTCTACTTCCATGGCATAAAGCGCTGCACCCACAGCGCCTGTTAACTGCGGGTATTCAGGGACCAAAATTTCACTTTCGGTGATCTCTTTGACCATATTCACCAGGTAAGGATTATGGGCCACCACACCACCTGTCATGACCACCCTTTCCGTAAGCGAATCCATCTCCAGGACCCGCTTGATAACGGAAAGAAAAAGCCCTTTCACTATATCCGGGACCTTTTTCCCCTGCCTGATTTTTTCCAGCACCTCGGTGCCGGAAAAAACAGTGCAATAGCTCCCCAATTCGACTATATTTTCGGATACCCGGGCTAAGGAGTCCATCTCTTCCAGGGGGATATCCAGGCGGGCAGACATCTCTTCAAGAAATGCGCCGGTCCCGGCAGCACATTTCCGGTTCATCTTGAAACTTACCCGTCGGCCACGGTCGTCCAGCTTGATAACCTTGTTATCCTGACCCCCAATATCGATAATAGTCATGGAAATAGGAAAATAATGATAGCAGCCTTTGGCATGGCATCCTATCTCTGTCTTCGTATCACGACTGAAGGAAACATTCTTCCGTCCGTAGCCCGTGGAGATGCAGTTTGCAATGTCCTCTTTCGAGACCCCGGCCATTTTTAGAGATGATTCCAGACAGATCTCGGCCGTCTCGGTAAAATCGGTTCCCGACTTCCTGACGGCATGGCTTATCAGGTTTTTGTCTGCATCGAGGATTGCTACCTTGGTACGGGATGCCCCGACATCTACGCCAACAAAGATAGGACCTGTATTATTACTCATAATTTTTTTACACTGACAGCCTGGTCCTATGGGTCAGGTTAAAGATAGATGGCTCTGCCTTGGAGTTTTGTGTCTAAAAATACAAATCCCAAGCACCAAATTACAAATAAATCTCAAATTCCAATATTCAATGACCAAAACCTTCCAGGACAAAACATTGTTTGGACTTTCGAATTTTGGTCATTGGGATTTGTTTGATATTTGGGATTTGATATTTGGAATTTCAATAAATCAATGAAATTCCAACAAAGCAAATCCCCTCTGGGGATAACCAAAGCCTTGTCCTCCCTCCGGGCCGGAGGCTGGACCAGGATTTTACTCCGTTAGTACAAAAAAGTAAGGCTTTTCTATCCTTCCTCCAACTGTTCTACAAACGCCTCAATATTGGTTTTGGCCTGCTCCTCTGAATAACACCTCAAATCGCAAAGGTCACCGTTGATGGTGAGTACGGGTATGCCCAATTTTTCACTCAACCTTTCAGGCATGCCATACCGATTGTTGGAGTTATTGGGACAGGTCTTGGCATCGTGAAAAAGAATGCCCTCAAATTTAAACTGATTATAGCAATCCGTGATGTATTGCTCTTTATAAGGCTCATCCCTGACAATAAAAAGTTCCGTGTACGCCACGGCCATGCTTTCAAAGGGTTTATCCGGGTCAAGCTGGTCGAATATCCAGCTATTGCAATAGGTAGAGGCCACAACGCAGGTCTTCAGAGAATAAAACTGCTCCGAAAGCGGCCGCAGCTTACCCCAGATAGGCATACCCTCCCAATAAATGCGATGCCTTTCTCCCTCCACCGCGGCCACACCGTCCTTGACCCTCTGCCGCAGTTCGGGCAGAAGCAATTCGTAATAATCATTGGCCTCTTTGGTGCCCCGTGAAACCACGGCAGGCGCCATGTGAATGGTTGCATCAAAAAAGGTCCAGGGAGATGGAACAGCGGCTGACTCTTCAAGACATGCCCTCCAGAGTTCCGAGGTACGCCTGGAATATCCCACTGCCTCCTTGAAACGGTCCATGTCGAACTTTTCACCGGTCACTTCTTCTAATTTGGGCACCAGGTCTTCTATCTGGCTGGCAATATCTTTGATCTGAAACTCCCGAATATCGCCGATATCTCTATGTGTATGTATGCCGACAAGCGGAACGTTGAGTTCGCGTGAATACCAGGCGAACCAGTCCTGCACGTCCCTGCACTGGTTGGTATTGAAAACGAGCACGTCCGGCCGCGGGACCGACTCAATGTTATATGCCATGGTCAGGGGAGTCTTTTTCTGGATATAAGAACCCACATCACACGTTAGGTAGGAACAGATATCGGGTGAATACCCTAACGCATTTGTATACGGGATCATTTCCGTGGACATTCGGGTCGCACCTAACATGGCCCCATGGTTTTCCGGATAGTAGACCAGAAAGCCCATGCCTCTCAAGAGTTCGGCAGGGCCGACGCTTGTACACCAGGCAATTTTCCGGGAACCGGTCTTTACCGCATCATCCATTTCATAAAAATAGTCGGCCATGAGCTTTTTCAAGGGCTTGGCTGCTGCAATCTTTCTTCTTGTAGTCTTTTTTCCCTCTGACATATTTACCTCACTGATTTATGATTGAAGATTGATTATTGACGATTGCAAATTGAAGGATCAATCATCAATCCAAACCTACTCCATGTTTTGTGCCACGATCTCGGTAATATCCATGATCTTGATCTTGCCCCGTTCCTCTTTGGGAATGGCCTTTGCCCCTTTTCTTAGGTTATCCTTACAGGCCGCACAGCCCGAGACAATGATTTCCGCGCCGACTGCCAGGGCATCTCTTACCCTCTCCGCTGCCATTTCCACTGCCATATCGGGACTATTGGCCAATACGCCGCCTCCACCTCCGCAGCAGCGGGCCTGGAGTCTGTTCCTGGCCATTTCCACAAATTCAAGTCCGGGGATCGCTTTTAAAATATTCCTCGGTTCCTCAAAGATTTGAAAGGCCCTTCCCAGGTCACAGGGGTCGTGGTATGTCACCTTTTTTCCCAGATCTCCCTTGAATTTCAGCTTTCCTTCATTGATCAGTCTATCAAGATAGTGGACCGAATGATACACTTCCAATCCCAGATCTCCTACCTCCGGATAAATCTTCTTAAATGTCTTGTAGCACCCGGCACAGGGGGTGAGCAGTTCCTTTGCGCCCGTGGCCCTGATCCTTTCAATGACCTTCTCTGCATGCGGTTCAAATTCATCCGTCCCCATAAGAAACAGCGGGAACCCGCAGCAACCTTCTTCGGTCCCCATGGTTGTATAATCCACATCCGCCGCATCTAACGGCTTTATCAGGCTGGGGACCATCTTCATATCCAAATAGCTCGGCACACAACCCATGAAAAGGAGCGTCTCGGCCTTTTCTTTCAGGGTCCCGTCGTTGATCTTTTGCTTGATTGCGGAAGGATAAATATCGATTCTGTCCGCCTTTGCGCTCGCATATACATTACCCGTCTTCATGATGTTGTCCCGAACCCCGAGTACAGGTTCAGGAGTAAACCCGTCCTTATACAGCTTTTTGCGAACCCCTTCAACGATCTCATCCACCTTTACACGGGCAGGACAGAAATAGGTACATGCCTGGCATGTGGTACAACTGTAAAATGCCTCAGCTAATTCGGTTGAAGACTCAATGGTACCGTTTAATAAATTAAAGGCTAAGGCGTTTCTCCCGCGCGCGTTCCGTGACTCCCTTTGGGTCACGCTGAACGTGGGGCATCCGAGGCGACAGAAGCCGCAGTAGATGCAGGCAAGGAGTTCGTTATCAACGTCCTCACCAAATGAATTGACACCTTCCGGATGTTCAAGAAAGGTCTCAAATGCAAAATAGTCATAAATATCGTATTTCTTTTTTTCCAGGCCCATTTTGCCTGGATTCAGTATGCCATTGGGATCGAGGGCATTCTTAATGGAACGCATTACGTCTAAGGCCGGGCCCAACTGTTTTTCTATGTATGGATTCCTGGCAAGACCCGTCCCGTGCTCGGCCGTAACCGTGCCTTCCATTTCAATGGCAATCTCGGCAAGCTCGTCAGCCGCAGGTCTGAGCCTGTCCCATTCTTCCCGGCTCCTCATGTCCGTTACAAATGTGGTATGGACATTGCCATCTCCGATATGGCCAAAGGTAGTCAGGAGGAGGTCGTATTTATCGGCTATTGCCTGTGCCTTCTTGATCACTTCCGGTATTTTTGTAGGGGGAATACCAAGGTCTTCCGATATGGGAACCAGCCTGTTCCCTGGCTTGATCCTGGAGAGCGTCGGAACTAATTTCCCCCGTGCTTCCATTATTTCACCCGCCTTTGCCGGATCATCACTCCAGGTGAACTCCTCGACACCGTGTTTCTTGCATATTTCGTCGATCCGTTCCATGTCCCTGATTACTGTTTCTTTGACGCCGTCCGACTCGATGATCAGCATGGCCTCTATCTTGCTTACATCTTTTCCAATGGCTTCTTCCACGACCTTCAGACTGTATTTGTCCATGATCTCGCAGGCGGTCAACTGGATACCCGATCCGATAATGTCGGTAACCGCTTTTCCTGCCGCAAACAGATCGTAGAAAATTGCCAATGCAAGGGCGTTGTATTCCGGAACCGGTTGAATCTTTACCGTAACCTCTGTGATGACTCCCAGTGTCCCCTCGGAGCTGGCAAAAACATGGTTCAGATCGTATCCAAAGGATGACTTGGGAGTCCTAAAACCGGTTTCAATGATCGTCCCGTCGGCCAGGACCACCTTGAGGGCCTTCACATAGTCCTTGGCCGTGCCGTATTTGACGGCCCGGTGCCCGCTTGAGTTGGTGGACATCATACCGCCAATGGTCGCGATAAGCTCACTACCCGGGTTGGGGGGAAACATAAGGTTGTCTTTTTTGAGCGCAATATTCAGATTGTTGCAGATAACGCCCGGTTCCACCCTTGCAAAGAAGTTATCCTTATCAATTTCCAGGATTTTATTCATGGTGTGGACATCTAAGAGTATCCCCCCTTCCACGGGAAGAGATGCCCCGGTCGTGGCCGTGCCCGAACCCTGGACCGTTACAGGGACTTTTTCCTGATTCGCCAATTTCATAATCCCGGAAATCTGCTCCGTGGTATGGGCGAAAACCACGACGTCCGGAATACCTTCATGTACGGAAAGGTCCCGGGAATAGGAAATGCACTCCACACGGTCATCAAAAACATTCTCCTGACCGAGGATTTGTTTTATTTCACTAATTATATCCATTAGTTATCCTCCAATAATTTCGAGTATAATTACTTTTTTTGGGCTAAGAAACAACCTTTCAAATCCCAGTTGTGGCTATTATTTAGCTACAAAGTAACTATAACGAATAGGTCCAAAAATTGTCAAGCAAAACCCATTAAACTCCATGGCTGAGTCATATTACAACTTAAGTAAAACCTCAGTTTTTTTCAATTTGGCCCTGTCATTTTCACCGGAAACATTTCTTTAAATGCCATATCATGCTATGCTATTCCTATACCATAGGGGCAGGGGAAATCTTAAGGTTAAGGGTTTATCATGGGATATGAGAATAAAGACAGTGTCATTATTACCGATGTTACCTTACGGGAGTATGGCCAAAATATTTCCGAAAGCCGACTGCACATCTTTAACCCGGAAATTCGGGTTAAGATCGCTTTAAGACTCATTGACGCCGGTTTTACCAATATTGAAATATTTTCATGTATTAACCCAAAAATCGCCCCGGCCATGAATCAGGAGGCGCTCAAAAAAATTGCATTTGATCTTGGCAGGATTAACGGCGTCAATCTCATCACGCTGGTTCCAAACCGGGCCGGATACAGGAATTTCCTCGATTTGGACCTTGGACCGGAAGGCTTTAACCACACCATTGGAATATTTTTTTCCGCTGTTGAAGCCCATAATCTTGCCAATCTGGGAAGGCCCATAAAGGAAACAGTTGAGGAATACAAAAAAATAGTCAGGGATGCCTTCTCCAATAATATAAGGGTGGTTGGCTACATCTCGGCCGCGTTCGGGTATTTTGAGCCGGGCCATGGTGTTCTCATCAAGGCTGATACGGGTGAAGTGTGCGATTATATTGATCTGCTCTTTGACCTTGGTGTTGAGACTGTAACATTTTCGGACCTCCAGGGTGTGGCAGGTCAAGAAGAAACAGGTATGTTTTTTGAGACCATACTAAATATAAGGAAGGGAAAAGACATAGAAAAACTGGCATATCATCCCCATCATGTATCGGGTGAGGCCGCAATCGCTAATAGCAGGATTGCCTATGATATGGGTATCCGGCGTTTTGACTCATCCTTAGGCGGTACAGGTGGTTGCGTTACCGGGGCGCCCGGCAATCAGCCGACAGAGAAGCTTGTCCTGTTTTTTAATGAATCGGGGATAGAGACCGGGATCGATGAACAAAAGGTTTTTTCTCTGATCGACATGGTTCAAAGTGAATTGTACGGCAAATGAAGATACTACTTATATATCCATATTGTCTTGAAGACAGGCTTAATGCGGAGGATATCAGCGTACCCCCCATGGGTCTCTATTACGTGGGTGCGATGCTCAAAGAAAACGGCTTCGATGTTGAAATATTAAACTGGTATAATATCAACAAGACACCCGAAAAAATCAAAGATATCCTGGTTGTAAAAAAACCGGATGTAATCGGGTTTTCCATCCTTCATGCAAACCGCTGGGGAGGCATCGAAATCGCCCGGATCGCCAGGCAGATCGATCGCAATGTTAAAATCGTCTTTGGCGGGATTGGTGCAACCTTTTTGTGGAAGCACCTGCTGACCCATTTCAAAGAGATCGACTTCGTGGTTATGGGAGAAGGGGAATACACGTTTTTGAATCTGGTGGGACGCATTGAAAATGAAGATTTAAAAGATATTGAGGATGTAAAAGGGATCGCCTTCAGGAAAAAGGGTAAAGCTATAAAGACAAAGGTAGCCCCGGTCATCAGAGACCTCGACAGGCTGCCCAACCCGGCAAAATATTTTGAGTATCAACATGTTTCTGCTACCAGGGGTTGCCCCGGGAATTGTACTTTTTGCGGGTCCCCACAATTCTGGGGACACAAGGTGAGGTTTCACTCCCCTGACTATTTTGTGGATCAACTGGAACTTCTCTATAAAAGGGGGGTCACCTTTTTCTATTTTTCCGACGATACCTTCACCATTAAAAAGGATCGCGTGATTGACATTTGCAGGAAAATTATTGAGAGAAACCTCAAGATATCCTGGGCGGCCATCTCGCGTGTAAATTATGTTAGTGGAGACATGCTGTACTGGATGAGAAAGGCCGGATGCACCCAGATCAGCTATGGAGTGGAGAGCGGTTCCGACCAAATAAGAAACGCCGTCCTGAAAAAAAATATCAAGGCCGATCAGATCAGAAATGCCTTTGCCCTGACTATTAAACAAGGAATCATGGCCAGGGCCTATTTTATTTACGGTTCTCCCGGAGAAAACCGGGACACCATTCAGGAGACCCTAAATCTGATCCACGAGATCAAACCCCTGAGCACTATCTTTTATATCCTTGATATATTTCCCGGGACCGAGCTCTATTCGGATTTCA
The DNA here is from genome assembly GCA_019310785.1 of Deltaproteobacteria bacterium. Classification (GTDB taxonomy): domain Bacteria; phylum Desulfobacterota; class DSM-4660; order Desulfatiglandales; family Desulfatiglandaceae; genus JAIOSR01. The sequence continues at coordinate 8,498 of JAFDDR010000039.1, read as the reverse complement.
AGAGAAAATTCAAGGTCACTGATGATATCTGGCTGAAACAGGTTGAAGATATAATGTATTTTGAAACCGATCCCCATTTGACCCGGGAGCTGATACTGGCCTTTGGCGAAAAACTAAGGAGGGATTTCTATGAAAATCTTCCCGGTTTTGTGGACGCAATAGAACTGACGGATAATAAGGAGTTTTATGAAATGCACTCCGATTTTCTCTCAAGGCTTGGCATGACCTTTACGCACGGTGATTATGCCCAGGTTAAAGCCATCAAGGAAAAAGATAGGATTGCAGAGAGGCTGTATGAGAGAGCATTGGATTATCACCCTGACCAGCGGGCTTACCTTGGATTAGGTATCATCAGACAAAAAAGCGGGGAGTACGAAGGATCGGTCAGGCTGCTCTCGGAAGGCATTAAATCCTTTCCGCACAGCGAGCCGTTAAATATGTGCCTTGGAATAAGTTACATGAATTTGGGAGAATATGACAAAGCACTGCCATGTTTTTCGAAGTTTCAAGATTCAAAGGATGCCGTTCATTATATTGCAGGCTGTTACAATGCACTTGGTGATTCTGAAAAGGAATCTGCTTTCTTAAGAAAATTTCGAGCCCTTTCATAAAACTCAATTTCAGACTCAAAAGGGATACCTGTAAAAGCTTTTTAAAGCATGATCGCTGAGGATACGCCTTTGTTGGAACAGGTTCAGGAACTACCGTAACTTGAAAAAATTATTTTAGATTCTGATATATGGAACAGATCTGTTTCCATCATTTTCATTTTTTTATTGACAATTAGCTATAATTGTATACAATTAGCTCTAAATCGTAACATGTGTTGTCAAAATATATTATGTCATAAATCTTAGGTTAAGGTGTAATGTATTTAGATTACTGGGGTTTCGACAAGTTTCCATTTGAAAACGTACCTGATACGGACTTTTTTTTCATGTCCGGACCGCATAAGGAAGGCCTGACACGCCTGATTTATGCCGTGAAAAGGGGCAAAGGTTGTGCATTGCTATCGGGAGAAATTGGCTGTGGCAAAACAACCTTAAGCCGTGTCTTTATGGAAAGGATATTGGGAAAGAGGCTTGATATTGGAATCGTATCAAATCCTTGCTCAGACCCCACAGAATTTCTGAAAGATGTCCTTTATCAATTCGGAATGTCTGATGCCCCTGACACCAAGGTGGATATTATTCATGTGTTACAGAAAAAGCTGATTGAAAATATGAATGAAGGAAAAGAGACCCTCCTGATCGTTGATGAGGCCCAGTTACTTTCAGATGAAACATTCGAAGAAATAAGGCTTCTACTTAATTTTCAATTGTCCGATCGCTTCTTGATAATGATATTTTTTGTGGGTCAACCAGAGGTATTCGAAAAAATCAGGAAAAACGAACCCCTCAAGCAAAGGATCGCCATAAAATATTCATTAAGACCATTTAATTTGGGGGAGACAAAAGATTATATCTTATTTCGACAGAAAAGAGCGGGCGGGAACGGCAATTTGTTTAGTGAAGATGCAATTGAGACCATCTATGAACATAGCGAGGGATTACCAAGAAAGATCAACCACCTTTGCGATTTGGCCTTTTTGGTCGGTTTTGGCAGTAAGGCAAAGATGATTAGCTCAGGCATAGTAGAGGATATTATTGATGATGGTACGGTTTTCTGATATTCTTCAAGACGATAAAAAACAGGGAGGAGAAACCCTGGCCTCAAAGCCCGAAAAGGTGACAGAATCCCCGCAAAATGACACCCGGATTAAAAAAGTGCGGATGACCGATTCACAAATTCTGAGTTCGGAAGAAATCCCTGATTTCTCTGATCCTTTTTCAGCCAATAGGTATAGTGAGGATGTAAGGACATACTACGCCGGACTTCTTGAGAAAGCAGAGGAAATCAGGGACAGAGTAAAGGCAAACCAGGGATTAAGCCATTCACCTATTCTCTCTTTACTCCATGATATAATCGATCAGGATCTGATTGATCAGCTCTATGAATACGCACTTTCCATTCCGAGTGATGATGAGTTACCGGCTCACAGCATTTCCGTTACCCTCGCCTCTTTGAAGGTGGGCAAGGGCATGGGTTATGATACAAAGAAGCTCTTGAGATTGGGATTTACGGCCTTTCTTGAAAATGTGGGCATGTATAAACTGCCCGATCATATTTTGATAAAAACGGGAAAACTCAGTCCGGATGAAATTGCCGTAATCAGGAAACACCCTGAATTAAGCGCCCAAATTTTTAGCAGTATGGGCGAGGTCTTTACACAGTTGGGAGAGGTGGCTTTGCAGGTCCATGAAAGATCAGATGGATCCGGTTATCCCCGCGGCCTGAAAGGGGAAGAGATCTCAGAGGCGGCATCAATAATAGGGCTGATAGATGTGTACATGGCCATGATCAAGGATAGGCCGTATCGCGATAAGTACATCCAGACCCAGGCAGTAAAATCCGTTTTAGATTTCGGCAAAGGAAAATTTCCGCCCAAGGTGGTAAAAGGTTTCTTGAATCAAATCTCTCTGTTTCCCGTGAATACCCATGTGAAGCTGAATAATGGTTCCATCGGTCGTGTCATCAGTACCGACCAAAGACAGCCAATGCGGCCCACAATAGAGCTCCTTTATGACGGGCTGGGCAGGAAAATCGATAAGGGAAAAGTAATCCAGTTATCCGAATCTCCACTGCTGCATATTGTGGGTTCTGTTGATGAAAAAGAACTCGACTGAACCGGTATTTGATATAAATTTTATTTTTTTACTGTAACATCAATGTCATTAACTTTATGGACCCAACCAGCGCGGGCATCTTCCAATGTAGCGCAGGGCTTCAGCCCTGCCTGGAACCCGTTCAATACGGCAGGGCTGAAGCCCTGCGCTATGCTTCAAGTTATTGATTTAATGACATTGACTGTAACATTTATTCATAGTCAAAATTGACAAACTCGTAAAAAGTCGTCACCCCGGCGAATGCCGGGGTCCAGGTCAGGCATAAGTTTCTCAAAATTAGAGAGTAAATGGCATGTTTCACAACATCGTAGACACATTGTATAGTCTCCGACAGAAAGGAGGATATCCAATGGTTAAAAAAAGCCTGAATCTGCGAAAGATTACGGATAAAAGAGACAGATACAAGGTACTGGCATATGGTCGATGCATAATATTGCTTAAGCTTTTGATCAACCTTGAACCGTGAACCGGACAACCTGAGTAGTTACATTAGAGATTTTAATAGCGTGAAAAAAAAGCACAAAAACCATTTAAGTTTATCCATTAAAGGCGTCCTCATTCCCTTTCTGTGCCTTCTGTCAGGGTTATTGTTGCAGTCATGCTATTCCTCCACCGCGGTGAAAGGAACCCCCGTGAAAGAACTGGCCCCGTCCAGGGAAGATATGGCCAGCAAAAAAGTACTTGAAGATGTAAAAAGAAAAGAACTTACCGGCATGAGCAGGGTGACTGAAAACAAGGTCTTCAGGGAAATCGACGGCGTTCCTGAATATCGTATCGGCGCCCTTGATGTCCTGGAAATCAGTTCACATGCGGGGGACAAGGTCACGACCACTACCGTAACAGTGAACAACAGGGGCATGGTTTCCTATTCATTCATAGACAACCTTGAAGTGGCAGGGCTAACCCCCAGCCAGTTTGACGATATGCTTACCAAAAGGCTATCCAGTTATATCAAAAAACCCAGGATTGATGTCTTGGTCAAGAAATTTAACAGCAAAAGCGCCCTGCTCATGGGAGAAGTAGCTTCCCTTCGAGCAGACTTTTTGGGAAAAGGAGCGAGTGGCAAATTCAACCTGCAAGGCAAGACTACACTGATGGATTTGATTGTCCTCGCTGGTGGTTATACTGTCGACGCTGATATCAAGAAGGTCAAGCTGATAAGGTCAGGGAAAGCCTATATTATTAACCTTTACGATATTATAGAAAAAGGTGACGAGATTCTTAATGTTATCATTGATGATGGAGATGTGGTGGATATACCGGAACTGCCCGAATACGGTGAAAGGGTGTATGTGATGGGAGAGGTCGTTTATCAGGGGATATACCCCCTGGAAGACGCACAGGATCTCTTAGCTGCCGTTTCCCTGGCCGGCGCGTTTACCCCACTGGCCAAGGAAGAGAATACGCTTATTGTAAGGGCGTATGAGCCCGGCAAAGAGCCTCTGGTAATGATGGCAGACCTGAAGGCCTTATTGAGAAAAGCTGATATAGGCCAGAATATCCGCCTCGAAGATGGAGACCTCGTTTATGTCCCCCGCATGCTGATAGGGGATATAAATGACTGGATTAGGAATACAATGCCGTTACTCGATATTCTCCTTTACCCGGCAAAATTTGAAGCGGAATACTCCCTGCGCAAATTTCTCCATTTTGACCGAAGGCATAACAATATAGACCCATACCGTCGTTAATTAAGTAAAAAAGCATAAGGCGTTATTTTGGCACAATACGATATAAACTTAAGAGAATACTGGCGCATCATTAAAAAGCGGAAGCTTACCGTTATCTTTACAGCCCTTATCTTGGGTATATTCAGCACCTTTTTCTCCATACTCAGAGCACCTACTCCCCTTTACACCTCAAGTTGCAGCATTAAATTTGAAAAACAGGCCTCAATAGAAGGGGTTTTTCAAAAGGCATTCTCATGGTCCGGCGGTGGTGAGCTGGACACCGTTATTTCCGTGCTTAAGAGCTATTCTGTTATTAAGCAGGTGGCTGAAAAATTAGGGAAGATACCCAAAGAGTCAGGACAAGAGAGATCTCTCTTGCAATCCAATGTCGTGAATACGGTCCAGGACCTGGAATCCAAAGTCAAAGTTTCAAGAGAGGACTTCACCAACATCATAAATATTGAAACAACGGATACTGATCCTTCTTTTGCTCAACTGCTCGCCAATACAATTGCATTAACCTACAGGGAGATTCACTTTGAAGAACAGAACAAACGAAAAACAGCGGCTGCAAAATATATTAGCGAACAACTGAACGACGTGAGGCAGAAGCTCAGGGAATCGGAGGACAGGTTCAACAGGTTCACTCGGGAAAACCGATTGGTTTCATTTGATCTACAAAGCGAGAACCTTTTATTGAGAAGCAATGAGATAAAGGATGAAATACGAAAACTCAAGGAGGCCAATGTTAACCTCAATGCTTTGTTCTCAAAATTGAGAGAATTCATAAAGAGTCCATCCGGTTCCGGCAATGATTTTTATTCAACTTATGCCAGCGAGCAATATCAGGATGCAAATACAAGCCTGCTTGAACTTTTACTGAAACGAGATTCATTGTTGGAAGATTTTACGGCCAAGCACCCGGATGTCATTGAAATTTCGCGCAAGATTATTGAAACAGCCCGAAAAATGGAGGTTATCCTCCAGTTACAGATTAAAGGATTAAATACAAGAGAAGCGGATCTAAAAAAAGACCTGGCAAAGGTTGATAATAAGACGAATGAGCTTATGGAAAAGAAGCTCGAATATAACCGTCTGACGAGAGAGGTTGATTCCTACAATGAGATGGTCGTTCTTTTGGAGCGGAAAAACCAGGAAGCACTGATCAGAAAGGCCGACAAGCCCGAAGAGGTTACTATTGTCAGGCCTGCTTTTTTACCCACCTCTCCTGTTAATCCACCCAAAACAGCGACAACGGGAGCAATGGGTGTTATCATAGGGCTGATCCTCGGTATGGTATTAGCTTTTATCGCAGAGACTTTTGATACCTCCATCGGCGCCATTGAAGACGTTGAAGAGACCCTTGGAACTCAAGTCCTGGGTGTTATCCCCCATGAAGATATCAAAGATATCAAGGAAAGCCTGGAACGTGCAGGGGAAAAGGTGAGACCAGCTTCTCCCTTTAGCGGTAAGGTTCACTTAGCGTCTCATTTTGCACGCCAGTCAATGCTGGCGGAAAGTTTCAGGGGTCTCAGGACCAACATCCAGTTTCATGATCTGGATAAACAGGTAAAGACTATTGTCGTTACGAGCGGCTCTCCGCAGGAAGGTAAGACAACAGTTGCAATCAATCTATCTATTACTATGGCACAGGCGGGCACTAAAACTCTCCTGGTCGGATCTGACTTGAGAAAGCCTATGGTAGCACAAGCGTTCGGGGTCGAACCAAGCCCCGGATTAGCTGATATCCTTCTTGGAAATTATTCCTGGCGTGATGCCGTAAAAACCATTACCGATATTATCATTGGCAAAATGGAGATGGATGATGTGATGATTACACCCGGACTTGATAACCTTTACATCATCACAAGCGGCACGATACCTCCCAACTCGGCAGAACTCATTGACTCACAGAGGCTCTTGGACTTTATTGAAGAGGTAAAAGAAGAGTATGATATCATTATTTTTGATGCTCCACCCGTTCTATCCACCGCTGATGCGACAATATTAGGTACAAAAGTAGACGCGGTTCTTCTCGTTTACCGTGTAGGAAGCATATCGAGGGGGCTTCTTAAAAGGACCACGCTCCAATTATCAAGGGTAAAGAGCAACCTTCTGGGAGTGGTTCTCAACGGCATGAAGCCGGAAGTGAGCCCGGATTTTCAGGATTTTAAGTATTATAGGTACTACTCTTCCTATGGAGAAGAAGGAAAAGTAAAAAAAGAGAAAAGGAAAAGGGCAAAAAGGGATAAGAGAGGGGTAGGCGCTTTAAAGATACTGATAATACTGATAGCCCTGGCCCTGATGGCCGCCGGCTTGCTCTGGCAAGCCGGTATTTTGCCTATTGATAAATATCTATTTAAAAACAAAGAGCCCTCAAGTAAGCCCTCGCAATCGATCAAGCCGCCGGTTGTATCTGTGGGTCCTGAAAAAACAGTCCAGGTGCCGCAGAAGGCTTCTATTGCGGAAAAAGTCGTATCCGAGAAGAATGCCTTACAGAATACCAAGGAGCCGTTACAGCCATCAACTGCGGCAAAAAACGTGTCATTAACGCCTCGGCAGATTCCAAACAGCGTTTCAGACTCTCCCATGATAAAAGTGAGGTACCCCTATTCACTTCGCGTGGGAGTTTTTAAAAAAATGAAACAGGTCGAAAAGGTCATGACTTCCCTCAAGCAAAGGGGCCTGTCTCCTTACTGGTGCCAGGTCGATCTGGGCGAGCAGGGGAAATGTTTCAGGGTTTTTGTGGGGTGTTTTCCGAACCGCATCAGCGTCAAAACATTCATGGAGATGAATTCACTGACCTCGGGCTTTATCTCAAACACTGCGTATGCGGTCCAGGTGGGGAAATTTTCCTCGGACAAAACATTGAACCAGAAGATTCCGGGGCCTTTGTAACGCGAGAGGCCGCTGATGAATTGGCTAACAGGCTGAAAGAGACCGGCATAGATTGTAAAGTTGTTTTGAGATAGAAGTTTAGACTTTTTTTGACAGGATTTACAGGATGTTCAGGATTAAAAAACATCTAAACTCATCCCGTAAATCTTCTTTGAAATCCCTTACTTTACGATTGATTTCAATTTTCCGTTCAAAAAAATCTATTTTTGACAGGTTCAGAAATTGATAATTAAACCTAAAGGCTAAAATCGTAGCCCATTAGGTTGCAAATCAATTTTCTCAGTTAATTTTCTGTATTTCTCTTATACGTCTTTCTCAGGCCCGCCCTCCCCGTCCCGAGACCAGGACGGAATCGGGAGGTTCGACTTGCCTGAAATACGCTGTTAGTACTGAATTATTTTGGAGACATTATTTGTGCAGTTCACACCATTTCAAGTCAGGTCTGGGCCAAGGATGTGATTTTTTCTGTGATTTACAGAATAGCTAAAATGAAATGTAATTTTTTTTGTTTCATTGAAACTGAATCTTGTTTATCCTGTTATCCTGTCTAAGGATTTTCTTAGGTGAACTATTCCTTTTTGAGATAGGGACGGAGAATCCCGATGAACAATAACTCCGGCCAAACTACCATTCAACTCATCCTTCCTCTAATCATCCTTTTGGTTTTGGCTCTTGCCTTTGCCTATGTCATGCCCAAATTGTCCACTATCCAGACAATAGCATTCGGGGGGGGCATCATATTCTTCATCATCTGTATAGCCAGCACGGAAGCTGCCCTTTATCTCCTTATCTTTTCCATGCTGCTCAGCCCCGAGATTATTGTCGGAACCACTGCCGGTGCCTCACTGGGCCGGGGTGTGACCCTGAGGGTTGACGATTTTCTTATTCTCATTATCGGCTTTAGCTGGCTGGCAAAAATGGCGATAAATAAACAGTTGGGCCTTTTCCTGAAGACCCCCCTTAACAAGCCTATCGGTTATTATATTATAATCTGCCTAACTTCTACGCTGTTGGGAGCTATATTTGCAGACGTCAGTTTAAAGACCGGCTTTTTTTTCGTGCTCAAGTATTTTGAATATGTGTTTATCTACTTCATGGTGGCCAATCACCTTCATAATAAGGGCCAGATCAAGAAATACCTGTGGGCCATGCTTATTACATGCATTATTGTCTCCATCATAGGCATAGCCCAGATTCCGGAAGG
>JAFDDR010000212.1 GCA_019310785.1 Deltaproteobacteria bacterium | reverse complement strand
ATTGTTGAAAATAAACTCTCTATTCAAGTGGGAGCGGGTATTGTGTATGACTCGTCTCCTGAGAAAGAATATCAGGAAACCTTAAAGAAGGCCGCCGCCATGTTTAACGCCATTGAGAGGTCAAAAAATGATTCTGATGATAGATAACTATGATTCCTTTACCTACAACTTGGTTCAGATTCTGCAAATGATGAATCAGGAGGTAAGGGTTTTCAGAAATGATGACATAACCCTTGACCGCATTAAGGGGGAGAAACCGTCCGGATTGGTCATATCACCGGGGCCGTGCACTCCGGACCGGGCCGGTATATCGGTAGAGGCGATCCGCCGTTTTGGGTCCAGGATACCCGTGTTAGGGGTGTGCCTGGGGCATCAGGCGATCGCGGTGGCCTATGGGGGAAAGGTGGTGAGGGCGGATCGAATTATGCACGGAAAGACGTCTCCCATCTTTCATGACGGCCGGACCATATATCAAGGCATGCCCAATCCTTTTGAGGCAATTCGCTATCACTCACTTATTGTCAAGAGAGATTCAATCCCCGATTGCCTTGAGGTCAGTTCGTGGACAGAGGAGGGTGAAGTTATGGGTATTCGCCATCGCAAATACGAAGTAGAGGGAGTGCAGTTTCACCCTGAATCGATTTTAACGAAACAAGGACCAAAAATATTACAAACCAAATTCAATTTAAGGAGGCTATAATCATGATAAAAGAAAGTATCGCGAAGGTGGTCATGGGAGATGACCTTGCGGAAGAGGAGATGGTAGTGGCCATGGAGGAGATTACGACCGGAAAGGCCACAGAGGCCCAGATTGGGTCGTTTATCACGGCTCTGAGGATTAAGGGGGAGACCGTAGACGAGATTACGGGCGCTGCCAGGGTCATGAGAAATAAGTCGATAAAAGTGCGTCTCAACAACCACGTGGTGAACATTGATCGTGACGAAATCAATGTGGAAGATGAAACTATTTTAGATACGTGCGGTACCGGGGGAGATGGTACGAATACCTTCAACGTATCCACTGCCACTGCATTTGTGGCTGCGGGCGCCGGGGTTAAAGTGGCAAAACATGGAAATAGGGCTGTCTCCAGCCATTGCGGAAGCGCTGATGTGCTTGAGAAACTGGGCGTAGAGATTGATGTTACCAGCAGCGATGTGGAACGATGCATACAGGAAGTGGGGATAGGGTTTCTATATGCGCCTCTCTTTCACGGGGCCATGAAATACGCTGCCGGACCGAGGCGGGAAATAGGGCTCCGCACTATTTTTAATCTTATTGGCCCGTTGACCAACCCCGCAGGGGCCTCTGTCCAGGTTTTAGGGGTCTATGAACCCGGTCTGACCGATAAAATGGCCCGTGTCCTTAAGAGACTCGGAACCAGAGAGGCGTTTGTCGTATGCGGGGAGGGGACCTTTGACGAAATAAGCATCTGCGGCCCTACCAGGGTATCTCACCTCCGGGATGGGGAAGTAAGGACCTTTGACATGACGCCGGAAGAATACGGTTTTAAAAGGGCGGCCCCCGAGGCCGTAAGAGGCGGGAGTCCGGGAGAGAACGCCCTTATTATCAGCGGGGTCCTGGACGGCGAGAAAAAACCGACGCGGGATATGGTCCTCCTCAATGCGGCGGCCGCCTTTGTGGCGGCAGGTCTTGACGGCGACTTCAAAGCGGGTATCGAAAGGGCAGGGGATTCTATTGATTCGGGCCACGCCAGGGAAAAACTCGATTCTCTTATCAATTTTACCCGGCAATGCAGGCCTTTTGTCATGAACGAGTTATAAGGATATCTCATATGAATACCCGATTGGCCGGAATACTGGCCCAAAAACAGAAAGAGGTCGAAAGACTAAAAAAGAGAGGGTTGTCAATTGATAGAGGTAATGACGCGCTACCTATCCGTGATTTTAAGGGCGCTATCTCCAAGCAGGGCCGGATCAACCTGATCGCTGAGATAAAGTTCGCATCTCCTTCAACAGGGATTATCGTCAGAGATAAGGATCCGGTTCAAATAGCCCGCACATATCAAAAGGCCGGGGCCGGGGCTATCTCCCTCCTTACGGATAAGCGGTTTTTTAGTGGAGACATGAAAAATCTGCCGCGCATAAAAGGCGCGATCTCCCTTCCCCTGTTACGAAAGGATTTTATTATTGATCCGATACAGGTGGAAGAATCGGTTCGCCATGGCGCAGATGCCGTTCTCCTGATCGCCCGGCTTCTATCACGCCGGCAGCTCTCTGATTTGCTGGCAGCATGCCGGGAGTTCGGGCTTGCTCCCCTGACCGAGATCCACGACAGGGAAGACCTCGAAAAAGGGGTGGCGTGCGGAGCCCGGATAATAGGGATCAACAACCGTGATCTGGACACCTTCAAGGTCAATATCAAAACCACCCTTGATCTGGCCCCCTTGGTCCCGGAATCGTGCGTTGTTGTCAGTGAAAGCGGCATCACAACCGGGCAGGATATCAGGCTTCTTAAGAAGGCTGCCGTTGATGCGGTCCTGGTCGGGACCTCCCTTATGAAGAGCAGTAATATTTCGGCAAAAACCAGGGAACTGGTTGAGGCCGGGAGGAATTATGGCAAGGGTTAAGGTCTGCGGCATTACAAATTATCAGGACGCGGCAATGGCTGTGGCGCTCGGAGTGGATGCCCTCGGTTTTATCTTTGCCCCCAGCATTAGACAGATCAGGCCTGAAAAGGCACGGGAGATTATATGCGGCATTCCTCCCTTTGTGCTGACGGTAGGGGTCTTTGTCAATGAAACGCCGGAGAGGGTGAGGCGAATAATAGGGCTTTGCGGTCTTGACCTGGTCCAGTTCCACGGGGATGAATCTCCAGGTGCCTGTGGGGATTTTATGCCTCGTTCAATAAAGGCTTTCCGGATCAGGGATGGATCGGCCCTTCCATATATCATGCCGTATCAGGGAAAAATCAGGGCCATGCTTTTTGACACCTATGTGGAAGACAGGCGAGGTGGCACGGGAAAAATATTTGACTGGAATATGGCCGTGACGGCTAAGGGGCCTGGTATCCCCATTATTTTGTCGGGGGGGCTTGCCCCATCAAATATCGTTAGGGCAATCTCAACGGTAAAACCATATGCAGTTGACGTGAATAGCGGCATAGAAGAGAGTCCGGGAAAAAAGGACCATATTCTTATGAAAGAATTAATGGAAAGGATCAGAACTCTGAAGAAGGAAAGGAATTTGAATGAATAGCCGCGGATACTATGAAGGATTTGGGGGGGCGTTCATCCCGGAGATACTCACGTCCACCTTTGAAGAACTCGTGGACGCCTTTGAAAATGCCAGGCGCGACCCGGGCTTCTGGAACGAATATCTGAATGTTATGTCCACCTATTCGTGCAGGCCTACCCCCATTACCTTTGCGGGGAACCTCACAAGACATTTCAGGGGGGCGCGCATCTATATCAAAAGGGAAGACCTGAACCACACGGGCGCACACAAACTGAACAATGTTATAGGCCAGGGACTTCTTGTAAAAAGAATGGGAAAATCCCGCGTTATCGCAGAGACAGGCGCGGGTCAGCATGGCGTGGCCACGGCCACCATGGCCGCCAGGTTCGGCTTTAGATGTACGATCTACATGGGAGAGGTGGACATGGAAAGACAAAGGCCCAATGTATTCTGGATGGAGCGTCTCGGTGCTGAAGTGATCCCGGTGAGAGACGGCACGCGGATATTAAAAGATGCAATAAATGAGGCATTTCGCGACTGGGTTACCAACATGGATGACACCCACTATGTCCTGGGCACTGCATGCGGCCCGCACCCGTTTCCGGAGATGGTATCCTATTTTCAGTCCATCATCGGCAAGGAGGCCCGGGAACAAATCCTGGAACGTGAGGGGAACCTCCCTGCCCGTGTTTATGCCTGCGTGGGAGGAGGGTCCAACGCCCTTGGCATATTCAGCGGCTTTCTCGATGATCCAGTGGACCTCGTGGGTGTTGAGGCCGGGGGAGAGGGTCTGGAAACCGGGAGACATGCATCGCGACTTGCTTCTAATGATGGATCCGTGGGTGTGGCCCAGGGGTACAAAACCTTCTTTCTCCAGGATGGGGACGGACAGATGAAGGAGACCCACAGCGTGGCCGCAGGCTTAGACTATGTGGGTGTCTCGCCGATTCTTGTCTCGTACCGGGAGAGGGGTCGAATCAGGTTTGAAGCGGCTACCGATTCGGAGGTCCTTAATGCCATGTCACTCACCATCGCAAAGGAGGGCCTGATACCGGCCCTTGAGTCGGCGCATGCCTTTGCGCGGGCGTTCAAAGATGCCTCGGATTTTTCCGAAGACGACATCATTTTGATCAACCAGTCAGGGCGGGGAGACAAAGACATCTTTACCATCGCCGATGCATTTGCGGATCCGGGCTGGCATGCATTTATCAGGGCAAAGGGGCATGAATATGGCGCTTGAGACGTATCTGCAAGACAGACTGAAAAAAAAGGATATACTGCTGATGACCCATATCGTGCTTGGATATCCATCTTTTGAAGATTCTCTCAGGATTATCGAGATGATGGTTGATGCGGGCGTTGATCTAATGGAGTTGCAGATCCCTTTCTCAGAACCTGTTGCCGATGGACCCGTGATTCTCAAGGCGAATCAGATCGCTCTGAGGCAAGGCGTAACTGTCAGGGAATGCCTTGATTTTGCCGGGGAGGCAGCTCGTAGATTTAACATCCCCTTTCTCATAATGAGCTACTACAATATCCTTTTCAGGCATGGAGTTGAGCGTTTTGTGTCCGTCATGGCGGATAAGGGCCTGCGAGGCGCCATTGTCCCGGATCTCCCACCC
>JAFDDR010000038.1 GCA_019310785.1 Deltaproteobacteria bacterium | reverse complement strand
ATATCGGGGACAAGTACGTGTGCAAGGACGGCCCCGTCTTTTCATTGGCACAGCTAAAAAATATGCCCGCTGAATATTAAATGCAAGCGTTCACCGTTCAGGGTTCAAAGGTTTACGGTTACAACTGAATTTTACTGATTGACTTTCAATTCTAAACAGGTTAAGTAAGCCAAAAAAAAGACTCAAAAGGACAAAGAGGAGGTTGATTGATGGAGCCGATAACCATAAACAGAACAGAGAGCAAACTGAGGGTTGCTCCGGAGTGGGCCGATGTCTGTTTCACGTGCGGGACCTGTGCAGGCGGGTGCCCTGTATCAGGTGTGGACGGCATGGACCCCAGAAAGGCAGTGCGCATGGCAGCCCTTGGGTTGGACCAGGAATTGATTGATTCACGATTTCCATGGATATGCACGCTGTGTGGACGTTGCGAATATGCCTGCCCCCAGGGTGTGGAAATCCTGAAAATGATGCGCATGGCGAGAACGTTGCGCGAGAGGGATAAGGTGCCGGGCCCGATCCACAAGGGTGTGGTCATGTGTCTGGAAAGGGGGAACAATCTTGGAATCCCCAAAGAGGATTTCCTTTTCCTTTTAGCCGATCTTTCCAAGGAAATGGATGAGGATGAGGGATTTCCCGGATTTTATGCGCCGGTGGACAAGAAGGGTGCCAATATTATGGTGACCATAAATTCCAAGGAACCCTTTGGTGAACCGGATGACATGAAGTTCTGGTGGAAGATATTTTATGCTGCAAAGGAAGACTGGACTACCACATCGGAAGAGTGGGAAGGGGTCAACTGGGGCCTTTTTTCAGGTGATGACGAATCCATGAAAAAGATTACGGGCCGGATTGTAAAGCATATGGATGAATTGGGGTGCAAGAGACTACTCTTGCCCGAGTGAGGCCATGCATACTATGCGACTAGGCTTAGTCTGCAAACATGGTTTCCGGAAACATTTGAAAAATATGATGTGATTTCAGTGCATGATCTTTTAAAGGAATACATTGAGACGGGAAGAATCAAGGTAGATAAATCGATCCATGGGGAACTCACGACTATTCATGATCCCTGCAATTATGGACGAAAGAGTGACAAGGCATTTGGACATGCATTTTACGAAGAACCGAGATGGGTCACCCAGCAGTGCTGTGAAAACTTTGTGGAGATGCACCCGAACCGGGCGAACAACTACTGCTGCGGGGCCGGAGGCGGCGCATGGGCCATGCCCTATGAGGCGGAAAGAATCTATTATGGTCGCGTCAAGGCAAAGCAGATACAGGACACGGGGGCCAAAATGGTCATTGCTCCCTGTCATAATTGCCGTGACCAGATCATGAAATCCCTGACCAAGGAGTATGACCTGGATATTGAAACCAAATACCTGTGGGAATTAGTGTGTGATTCCCTTATTGTCGAGCCCTGGAGCGAGGAAGAGATCAAAAAGGCCAATGAGTTGAGGGATGCCCAGTATGAAAGGGACGGCGTTGATCTGGAAGACGGGGAGTGGTAACAGGATTAAATAAATAACGACATTAAGAAATAGAAGAGCCCCGTCCATACGGCCGGGGCTCTTTTTTTGAACAATTCGATTCTCAGGTCCTGAGAAAAGCCTTTACAAATCTGGCCCGGTTTTCCCCTTCAAGCTCCTCAAAGATATCTTCCACCGAAACCCCGCCGTCAGCGGCAATCTTCAAATCATCATTAGCCATGGCAAAAAGCCTCTCCCTCTCTTCAGTCATATATTTATTCGCCTCTTCGCCGTAGTGGAGCGATTTCAGGTTCTTGCGCAATTTGGTGGGCTCAACAATAAATAACCACCCCTTTTCATAGGGAGATTCGTTGACGATGTCAGGGTTATCTGAAATCTGGTCATTGATATGGGTCACTATGCCATTAATCGGGGAAAGTACCTGAAACGTATCACCATTACGTCTCACTTGAAACCCCGCCTCACTTTGCTTCACTTCATGACCAATGTTGGGGATTTCAATTTTACTGAGTTTTCCTAAGAGTTTTTGGGCAAAATCGTCTAAGCCCACCCTGACTCGGCCTCCGTATTCAGTTTTGGCCCAGGTATGACCTTCATGGTAATATGTGTCCTCGGCCAGCTCATAACCTGCCACCTGGATTTGAGAGTGCACGGGAAGTGTCTCTGCCAGCAGGCGTTCCTGCATCATCTGGTCAAAAGAACAGTTGCCGCACTCATAGGCATTTGGGCATATCTTGCGGCCTATCTCACCGGTAATCATATAACGGCACTTGCGCTGGGAAGCGGGAAGCTGCATCATCTTGTCTACCCATGTCTCGGTGAATTTATCAGGTGACGTCTCAACTGTTGCCAATTGTGCGGCTTCCTTTTGCCTCGCGACCTTGAGCTGCATGCCCTGGTCATAGACGCAGGTGGGGCAATCATAGTTGTTGTCACACAGTTTGTAGGAAACGACCCCCGCCTCCATCCATACGCATTTCTTCTTTCCCGGCGGCACAATTTTCATTGATTCCTTTTTAGCCCTGGTTTCCATTTTTCTCTCCTATATAAAGTTTCGTTGTTTACGTCTTTGCCCTGATATTAAGCAAGGGACATGCCAATCGGGATCAGGGGTTAAAACTTTCTTTAGAACTGGTTGATTTTAATAGATAAAACAGGAGAAAAAGGTCGGTCGCGGCTTTTTGAAAGATTTTGGCAATATGCCGAATATCTCGGCAGATATAATCCATAAAAGAACAAAGCCTTTGATAACTTGCTGATTATCCAACTTATTTAAAAGTTGTCGAAAATAAAGACAGCATGTCGAGATATTAGACAATCAAAGCTGGGGTGAAAGGGGTGTAATTCACGGCTGTTGTTAATATCTCAATTTGAATCTTGGTTCTGGCTTTCGGACATAAAAATCCCAACTCTCAAGCACCAAGCGTCAAATAGGATCTCGCATAGATCAACATGTTATGTTTTATCATAACTACGTGTAACCCATTGAAAACCAAGGTTTAATGGATTTAATTTGGAAACCACAAAAACCCCTATATTTCGATGTGTTAAATTGAAAGCCCATAACATATAGACTTATCCACAAAGTCTAAAACCAATTGTTTGGAATTTTGGTAATTGTGATTTGTCCCTCGACTTCGCTCAGGATGGTGAGCCTGTCGAACCATTTGTTATTTGGATTTTGTTATTTGTGATTTCCAATTATCTTCAGTTTGTTTATCCAACAGTCATGATTTACACCCGGAGGCCCGGGGGCACTTATCAAGCTGCCATTTGAAAAGTTCGGAACAGGTTGGGCAGAAGTCCGCTTGTTTAAAATCGGTATCCTCAATTTTTGTCGAAGAGTACATGACACAGCGGCGGTTTCTGCAATGGGTCAGACCGAGGCAATGGCCAAGTTCGTGGAGTGCGGTCTTTCTCGCTCGCTCCACCAGCAGGTCTCGGTCGGGAGGGCGGTCATAAAACTGGGGTCGAAGCCGATGCATCGAGATGATAGAGCATTGCCCTTCCATCTCGGCCAATCCAAAGACATACTTAAGGATAGGCACGAACAGGTCCACATGGGTCACGCCCATAAAACCCAGGATATCTTTGGGAGAAAGTTTTATCAGATGCTTTAAGATCAATTTTGAATTGTACTGGCATCTCCGTTCATCATAGGCATATTCGGGTTTATCCATTTTTTGAAAAACCCTGCATACGACACCGCACCGTGCCTCAATATGCCCTGCGATGCGGTCAAGGATGTCCTTCTCCACAAAACCGACTGGGCAGATGATAACGCATCCTGACAAAACGATTTAAGAATCTCCCCTTCTGATTTCATATTTTTCCATCTTATTGTAAAGGGTCTGCCGATCGATATCCAGTTCCCGGGCAGCCTGGCTGATATTCCAACCGCTTGCTCCCAGGATTCTTTGAATGTGCATTTTTTCCATCATCCTCAATGACTTGGGAAATGTATCAGGTCCTAATTCCTTGCGCGAAAAGGGGAGGTCATCTGCCGAGATCTCTTCGGCCTGACCAATCACTAAGGCCCTTTCGATGATATTTTCCAGCTCCCTCACATTTCCGGGCCAGTCATAATCCATCAGCAGTTTGAGAGCAGAGCCCCCTATTTTTGTCTCCTCCTTATTCATTTCCAGGCAATACTTCCGGACAAATGCGTCCGCTAAGAGAGGAATATCCTCTTTTCGTTCTCTTAAGGGCGGTACTTGAATTGCTATGACGTTCAGACGATAATAGAGATCTTCACGAAATCGATTTTCCTGAATAGCCCTGCCCAGGTCTTGATTGGTAGCAGCTAATATACGGACATCCACCTCTATCACTTCCTCACCGCCTAAATGTTGCACTTCTTTTTGTTGCAGCACCCTCAAAAGATCCACCTGTGTTTTTAAACTGATGTCACCGATCTCATCCAAAAAAAGGGTCCCTTTATGGGCCATCTCAAAACGTCCCTTTTTTGTGTGTTCAGCGCCGGTGAAAGCCCCTTTTTCATAACCGAAAAGCTCGCTCTCCAGAAGGGAATCCGGCAGTGCGCCGCAACTGACGGCTATAAAAGGCATATAGCAACGATTGCTGTTCCCATGGATTGCCCGTGCGATCAGTTCTTTTCCCGTACCGCTCTCCCCGGTGATGAGTACCGTGGAATCGGTGGGCGCCACGCGGGAGATCAGGTCAAAAACCTCCTGCATGACATCGCTTTTTCCTATTATTTCATCAAACTGATATGTTTCTTCCAGTTTTTTGCGTAACAGGATATTCTCTAAGACCAATTCCTTGTGCGCCACTATTTTCTTGATCTGCATTTCCACTTCGTCAGGATCAAAGGGCTTTACCAGATAATCAAAGGCCCCTTCCTTCATGGCCTGGACAGCCGTATCCACGGTAGCATAGGCCGTCATCATTATTGTATCAGCCTCCAGGCCAATTGCTTTAAACCTTCTCAGAGTTTCGAGACCATCCATACCCGGCATTTTCAGATCCAGCAGAACCACTTCAAAGCCCTTCTCTTGGGCCATGGCAATGGCCTCCTCCCCGCCTGCTGCCAAGCCGACCTCATATCCATCCTCCATGAGCCAGTCCTTAAGGGATTCCCGCATGGCCGCTTCGTCATCAACCACGAGGATACGGGGTTTCTTTGTCATCGTCTATTTCCTCCAAGGTTTGTAACTTCTCAAAAAGTTCGGGTTAAAGCCATCTTCAGGGGTGGAGACCCGGGGAGACGTCAAAGTAGGTTTACCCTAAGTATTAAGCCGATAAGACTATTGCGCGGTTGGCAGGCGAACTTTGAACGAACTTCCCTTTCCTGGCTCGCTTTCTACATCTATTGAACCATTGTGCCTGGTGATAATTCCGTAAACAACCGAAAGGCCGAGACCCACGCCCTTGCCCTCCTCTTTTGTAGTAAAAAACGGTTCAAAAATATTTTTCAGGTCCTTTTGGGGTATGCCGCACCCTGTATCCGAAATCAAGACATCCAAGAATCCATCATCCCCGGGACAACTGGCCGTCAAGCTCAGGATGCCCCCTTTTGTCATGGCCTCAGAAGCGTTGCTCACGAGATTCAGAAGGGCCTGCTGGATCTGTTTGAAATCACATTTGACTTTTGGCAAATCCGGTTCGATCTCTTTCACCAGTCGAATCTCTTTCATCTCCAGATCATGGGAGATAAGGATCAGGGTCTTGTTTATGATGTCCTCGATATTGTGCTCCTCAATGGTCATTTTGGACTGGCGGGAAAAGGCCAGCAGGTTTTTTACGATTTCTCCGCACCTGGCTGTCTCCGATTCCATGGTGGTCAGGTATCGAGAGATGTCTTCCATCCTTTTTGGAGCCAAAAGATCCCGATCCTTGAGTTTCATAAGGAGCCTGATATAGGTGAGGACCGCAGAAAGAGGGTTATTTATCTCATGGGCAATGGTGGCGGATAGTTTACCTAATGATGCAAGCTTTTCCGACCTGATGACCTGTTCCTGTACCTCCTTGAGTTCCTTGTATGCCCTGTTAGCCCCCTCATATAGCACAGCATTACCCACGGCCATTCCTATCTGGTTTCCGACAGCCGTGAAGAATTCCACATAATCCTCTGAAAACTTCAATTCGGAACGACTGCATACGCACATCACCCCCACTGGCTCCTTTTTTAAGACAAGGGGTATATAGACCGTGGCCTTGATTCCTTCTTTGGCAATGGAGTCCACATAAGGGTCTTCGGATCGAAGGACGTTGTCCACAACCGCTGTTTCGCGTGTGAGAACGGTTTTTCCCAGGAGACCGTCTCCCACCCGGCGGGATCTCATATGGGTTTTTTTAATGAATCCGGGTGAAAATCCTTTATTGGCAGCCAGATTAAGGATCTCTTTCTTATCGTCAAGCAGATAGATACGTACACAGTCTGGCCCGGGGATCTTAAGCATCTCATCAATGGTACTGTGCAGGACCTCTTTTAGGGCCAGGCTGCTGCTGACCGTCAGGGAGATGGCATTTAAGGTGGCAAGCCTGACATTTTGCCTCTTGACCTGCTCCTGGGCGCTTTTCCTTTTTGTGACATCCCTGATGATCATTACATAGCCGGTAATCTGGCCAATTATATCGAAAATCACGCTGGATGTGATCACTGCATCAAATGATCGCTTCTTTTTACCTTTAAGGCGGGTTTCAAACTCCGTCACAAAACCCTCACGAAAGAGCATCTTCTGAAACAGGTAAAGGTCCTCTCGGTTTTCAAAGAGATCCATGGCCGGACCAAACGAAAAAAGATCATCGCTTGTCTTATGTTCCAGGATACGCAGCCCTGCCTGGTTGATCTCCATGATCCCGCCCTTGGGGTCCGTGTGAATAATAGCATCCGGGGAGCGCTCAAATATGGTTCGATATCTCTCTTCCGATTTTTCCAATTCTCTCAGTCGTTCATTCAGTATCCCTTCCAGATCACCTGACACCTTGTTCAGTTCTTCTGCAAGACGCTTTTTGACTGTGATGTCAGTGGCAGTTGCCAGGACATAAGCAATTTTTCCACTCTCATTCATAACCGGAGTGGACTTAACCAACATCTGGGCAGACCTGCCATCCTTCATCACAACAGTCTCTTCGCTCTTGCGTGACTGGCCGTCCCTAAAGGATTTTTCTACTAAACAATCTTCACACTTTTCATCCCTGTTTTTCCATGCTTTATAACAAAAACCGTCTTGATGCATTCCAAATTCATTTCTGAAAAGATTATTGGCCATAAGGATCTGACAGTTGTTGTTAATGGCAATAACATAATCGGTGACACTCTGAAGTAGCGCCTGATACATCGATTCAGCCTCACCGCGCTTCTCTGCCTCTTGCCTGGTCCTTGCGTGGGCCTGTTGTATCTTGCATACAAGATGTTCAAGTTCCAAAGGCTTGGTCACATAATCAAATGCACCTGACTTTATGCCTTCAACGCCATCCCGGACCGAAGCATGGCCGGTCAGGAGGATGACCTCGGTGCCAGTGTATTTCTCCTTGATACGCTTTAGGACTTCAATGCCACTCATTCCGGGCATCTTAACGTCTAACACCACCACATCCACAGGCCATTTTTCAAGGATGGACGTGCACTCTTCGCCGGTGCCGGCCTGTTCGATAAGCATGCCCCGTTTGGACAAACGCCTTGTAATGGCTCTCCGGAAATCTTCTTCATCGTCCACCAAAAGGACTCGAATTTCTTCCATAATTAAACGTCTCGGAAATTCTACAACTTATTGAAATTATAGTTATTTACTGAGTCTTGGGAATCTTGCCTCACACATGGAATATTGGAATGGTGGAATATTGGAATGGTGGTTTTTAAATACGAGCCGGAGGCCCAGAACCCATATATTCCATCATTCCAGTATTCCGACATTCCAATTGTGAGCGAAGCGAACTAAATTTATTACATCACAAAAGAAATATTCGTTCAAGAATATTGATGATCTCGGAAAAAGCTAAAAAACATCATTTTTTGTCATTCCCCGCACACAGCAGCGGGATCTTCGACAGGCGAAAGCCGGAATTCAGTGTTTTCAGAGACTTATAGCTGACCTGGACCCCGGCTTTCGCCGGGGTGACGACTTTTTACGAGTCCATCAATATTGAATGCGGAAATATTTCTTGACAAAAAAATAACTTTTTCTATATATCTGTTAAATTGTGATTTCTTTCACGTTATATCTCATAAAACAAGTAAAAATAACCGATTTTCATTGATCAAGGAGTCAATAATGAAGGCAGAAAAAGGCCAAAATGTACAGGGTTCCGTGATGGTTGTCGGCGGTGGTATAGCCGGCATGCAGGCATCCCTGGATCTGGCAGATTCCGGCTTTTTTGTTCACCTGGTAGAAAAAACCCCGGCCATCGGCGGGGTCATGGCCCAATTAGACAAGACCTTTCCCACCAATGATTGCGCCATGTGAATAATCTCGCCCAAACTGGTCGAGGTCGGCCGGCATATCAATATCGAACTTCACACCTGTTCCAATATTGAGACCATTGATGGTGAAAAAGGCAACTTTTGTGTAACGCTCAGTAAAAGCCCGCGTTTTATTGATCCCGCTGCCTGTACTGCCTGTGGGGATTGTGCAGAGGCCTGTCCCGTGCTCAGACCCAGCGAGTACGACATGGGGCTGGCAGCACGTAAGGCCACATACAAATCTTACGCCCAGGCCATTCCCGGCGGCTTCGCCATTGAGAAATTGGATAAGGCCCCGTGCAGGATGGCCTGCCCGGCCAACCTGAACGTGCAGGGTTATGTCCAGATGGTAAAAGTGGGCAAGTACAGGGAAGCCATTGAAATCATTATGCAGGACCTGCCGCTTCCGGGGATCCTGGGTCGTGTCTGCCCCCATCCCTGTGAAAAGAGCTGCAGGCGTCTTGAAGTGGATGCGCCGATTTCTATCCGGGAACTCAAGAGGGTGGCTGCCGATCATACGGATCTCAGTGAAATCCCGGTGCCGGAAGTACAACCAAGGGATGAAAAGGTTGCCATTGTGGGCTCGGGGCCTGCCGGCCTTACTGCAGCCTATTTTTTAGCACTGGAAGGCTATAAGGTCAGCGTGTATGAGGCCATGCCCGAGACCGGCGGCATGATGAGATACGGTATCCCCGAACACCGCCTGCCCCGGTCTGTAATCGATAGCGAGATCGAAAATCTGAAACGGTACGGCATCGAGATCCATACCAATACGGCAATCGGCAAGGATATTACCCTTGATGAGCTTAAAGAACATGGAGCCAAGGCCGTCTTCTTAGGCCCCGGAGCCTGGAAGGGCCTTAAACTTCGTATTCAGGGTGAGGAGGCCCAAGGGGTTTATGATGTCACCTCCTTTCTGAGGGACGTTCATCTTGGGAACCTGAATAAGCTCAAAGGTACTGCGATAATTATCGGTGGGGGCCATTCTGCTCTGGATGGTGCGCGGGTCGCGCTTCGATTAGGCGCGGACGAGGCCCATATAATTTATCGCCGTTCCCTGCAGGAAATGTTAGCAGAGCCCGAGGAGATAGAGGAGGCTCAAAAGGAAGGAGTAAAGATCAATTTTCTGGTGGCCCCCTTAAGAATTTCTAATGAAAATGGGAAGGTAACGGGCATTGAATGCATTCGCACACGTCTGACCGAACCGGATACTACGGGCAGGAGGAAACCGGTCCCGATCGAGGGATCTGAATTTTTTATTGAGGCGGAACATATCATCCCGGCCATCGGCCAGGAACCGGACCTTGACCTCATGGGGAAAGACATGGACCTGAAAGTCTCCAAATGGAATCTCCTGACGGTCAATCCCGAGACTTTGCAAACCAGCGTGCCCTGGATATTTGCCGGCGGGGACGTAGTTACCGGACCTGCAACGGTCATTGAGGCCGTTGACGCCGGAAAAAGGGCGGCCGGATATATTGCCAAGTATTTACAGGATGAAGAGCTGCCCACGGAATGGCAGGATGAACCTCCCATCGGGACCAACTGGGTGGAGATAAGGGATGATGAACCCACCATGAATCGGATGAAACCACCCACGCTCCCGGTGGAAAAAAGGCTGTCCGGGTTCGACGAGGTCAATCTCCTTGTGGATGAAGATACGGCCAGGGCCGAGGCAGGCCGCTGCCTTAATTGTGGTGGGTGTTGTGAATGTTACGAGTGCGTGAAGGCATGTGCGGCCAAGGCCGTTACCTTTGAAACACACCGGGAACAGCAAAAAACCGTATCAATTGATGTGGGCTCTGTAATATTAGCCCCCGGATTTGAGGCATTTGATCCCAGCCGGTTCGATACATACCAGTATGCAGACTACCCAAACGTGGTGACCAGTATGGAGTTTGAGCGCATTCTGAGCGCCACCGGCCCATATCAGGGCCACCTGTCGAGGCTATCTGACGAGAAGGAACCGAAGAAAATTGCTTTTTTCCAGTGTGTGGGCTCCAGGGACATCAACCGGTGCGACCACTCCTATTGCTCGTCCGTCTGCTGCATGTACGCCATCAAGGAGGCCGTAATTGCCAAAGAGCATGCCGGGGCAGACTTGGACACGGCCATCTTTTTCATGGATATGCGCACACATGGAAAGGATTTTGACCGTTATTACAATCGTGCTAAGGATGAGGCCGGGGTCCGGTTTATTCGATCCAGGATTCATACTATTGACGAGGATCCCGAAACCCATGATCTGACCATCCACTATGTCGATGAAAAGGGCAATATTCAAATAGAGACATTTGACATGATTGTCCTCTCGGTTGGTCTTGAAACCCCCAAATCCCTTGTGGAAATGGCGGAACGCCTTAATATCGAATTAGATCAGGATCACTTTGTCAAAACCGGCAGCTTCAGCCCTGTTGAGACCTCCCGTGAGGGTATATATGTGTGCGGCGCCTTTCAGGAGCCAAAAGATATCCCCTATTCAGTCATGGAGGCGAGCGCCGCGGCCTGTGATGCCAAGGGAGACCTCTCGGCGGCCCGGGGTACAATGGTTAAGGAAAGGACATATCCTGAAGAAAGGGATGTGAGTTCCGAAGAGCCCCGTATCGGGGTGTTTGTGTGTAACTGCGGCACCAACATAGGAGGCTTCGTGGACGTGCCCAAAGTTGCTGAATATGCCCGTACTCTGCCGGGCGTTACCTATGTTGAAGAAAACCTGTTTACCTGTTCCCAGGACACCCAGGATAAAATACGAGAGGTCATTGAAAGGGAAGGACTTAACCGGGTCGTTGTTGCGGCCTGTACGCCCATAACACATGAGGCCCTGTTTCGGGAGACCCTCAAAGATGCCGGTTTGAATAAATACCTTTTCGAGATGGCCAATATTCGAAACCAATGTTCCTGGGTCCATTCAAAAGAAAAAAAAGCGGCAACAGAGAAATCAAAGGACCTGGTGAGAATGTCCGTAGCAAGGGCCCAGTTGATACAGCCGTTACTACAACCCTCAATTTCGGTCGACAACAAGGCCCTCGTTATCGGGGGCGGCATGGCGGGTATGACCGCGGCCCTCGGTTTAGCCGACCAGGGTTATCACACCTATCTAATTGAGCAGTCTAATGAATTGGGCGGAAATGGACTGAAACTCATTGATACCTGGCAGGGTGAAGATGTTTCCGAAAATATCAGGGAGATGGTCAAAACTGTGGAAAATCACTCCCTGATAGAGGTTTACACCGGATGTTCAATCAAGGAGGCCGAGGGATTCGTAGGGAATTTTGAAACGACCATTTCGCAAAACGGCTCTGACATAACCTTGAAACATGGGGCCGTGGTCATGGCCGTAGGCGCTGAAGAACATAAGCCCACCGAATACCTTTATGGTGAAGATGAAAGGGTCCTTACCCACCTGGAACTGGATGCGGCCATAAGAGGTGAAGACAAGAAGGTCACGGGTGCAAAAAGCGCCGTCTTTATCCAGTGTGTCGGTTCGAGGGAACCGGAAAGGCCTTACTGTTCAAAGGTGTGCTGTACCCACACCATGAAATCGGCCCTGCAATTAAAAGAGATGAACCCGGAAACGGATGTCTATGTCCTTTACCGGGATATCCGTACTTATGGGCAGAGGGAAGGGCTTTACAGGGAGGCAAGGAACCGGGGTGTTATATTTATCAGATACAGTCTTGAACAAAAACCGGCCCTTGAAAAAGGGAGTGACGTCATCTCCGTAACCGTCAAGGATCACATCCTGGACCGGGATATACTGATCAACGCCAATCTCGTTGTATTAGCCTCGGCCATCGTGCCCAGGGACAATGAAGCACTTGCCCGGATGTTCAAGCTTTCCCTTAATGAAGACGGGTTTTTCATGGAGGCCCACGCCAAGCTGAGACTTTCCCAGGCCAAGGCCGCGGCCTCAAGGGCATCTGTTGTGCTGTCAAAGGAAAATATTACCGCTGAAGGGGTTGTTTCCCATGTAGACGAGGTCCTTTGCCGGGGTTGCGGCAAGTGTGTGGATGCCTGTCCTTATAGCGCGGTTTCCCTTGTCGAACGTGAAGGAGGCAAGACAACGGCATTCGTCCAGGAGGCCCTCTGTAAAGGATGCGGTGCCTGTTCAGTGGCCTGCCCCACTGGAGCAGCATCCATATTCCATTATGATGACCTGGAAGTGCTGAGCATGGTGGAAGCGGCGCTGAATTGATGATTGAATATCGAAGATTGAATATTGAAAATTGATGCACTCGTAAAAAGTCGTACATAATTAATCTGTCATTTCGACCGCAGGGAGAAATCTTATATATTCAAATAGTTACACCTAAAAGATTTCTCGCTACGCTCGAAATGACAACAAAACGAGACTTTTTACGAGATTGTCAATATTGGGACTTGAGTATTGAATGTTCTGTTCCTTAAATTTTCAATATTCAATCGTCAATCTTCAATCGAAAGGGGTTTCACCATATGTCTGAAGAATTTAGCCCAAAGATAGTGACATTTGCATGCAACTGGTGCGCATATTCGGCTGCCGACCTTGCAGGAGTAAGCCGTTTTCAGTATCCACCCAATATGCGGATAATCCGGGTTATGTGTTCGGGCCGTATCAACCCGAATTTCATCCTGAAGGCATTTCAAATGGGTGCGGACGGCGTACTGGTTGCCGGGTGACACATCGGCGACTGCCATTACCTGGACGGTAATGTAAAGGCCGAAAAGATGTTCAATATGACCCAGGAATTAGTCAAAATACTCGGGATCGAAACTGCAAGACTTCGCCTTGAATGGATTTCATCGGCAGAAGGCACACGTTTTGCCGAGATAGCAAGGGAATTCACCGAACAGATAAAATCATTAGGGCCGTCTTCTCTGAAGAAGGCAGCATAGTAAAAAGCTTGACCCAGAGGACCAGGCTTTCAATGCCTTCTTTGTCCTTAACCCTGAACGTTGAACCGTGTCGAAGATCCCCGCATATAGTGTGGGAGAACCTGTGAACGGTTACAATTATTAAAGCGGCGAAGCCGCGTTATATAAAATCGCAACGCGATTTTATGAGGCAAATGGAATGACTGCGATAGCTGAATTGATTGATATCACACAGACCTATTTCTGCCTTGACTGCGGGGTATGCACAGGAAGCTGCCCTGTTGCCAGGGTATTCCCGGATTTTTCACCCAGGCAGATCATAGAACGCTCTTTGTATGAATTGGAAGAGGCTTCTGATGACACCATCTGGAACTGCCTGACCTGTGCGCAGTGCAGTGTCCGGTGTCCTGCCAATATTGATTTTCCCGAATTCGTCCGCCTGATGCGTGACGAGGCCCATGCGCAGGGCTATGACGGCGTCCCTGCCCATAACGGAATGCTCCAGACCATCACGGCCATTCAGACCCAGGACGTGGCGCAAAACCGTAACTTCTGGATTGAGGACGGGAAAACTTCTGATAAGGGAGACATCCTCTACTTTGTGGGCTGCCGTCCATACTTTGATGTTGTTTTCCGGGATATAGATGCCGGTTCCATCAAGGGGCCCCAAAATGTTCTTAAGATCCTGAACGGTTGCGGAGTGGAACCGGTTGTGAGCAATGAAGAAAAATGCTGTGGCCATGACGCCCTGTGGAATGGCAATGAGGAAAAATTCAAAAAGTTGGCTGAATTAAACCTGGATATTATCCGTTCATCAGGCGCCAAACAGGTGGTTTTCAGTTGCCCCGAAGGATATTATACATTTAAAAACTTTTATCCAAAGTATTTTGGCGAGTTGGGGTTCGAGCCCGTACATATCCTCGATTTCCTGGCAGACAAGATCAATGAGGGCGTGATCGAGTTTGAAGAAAAGGATGAGGTGGTGACCTATCATGATCCCTGCCGATTAGGAAGGCTGGCGGGCGTATATGATGCGCCCCGTGAGCTTCTTAAGGCCATCCCCGGAATCGAATTGAAAGAGATGCCACGTTCCCGGGAAAACGGTGTGTGCTGCGGGACGACCGGGTGGATGAATTGCTCCAGTTGTTCAAAAGAGATGCAGATGGAGCGGCTTAGCGAGGCAAGCAGCACCGGTGCCGGGACACTTGTAACCGCCTGTCCCAAATGCCAGATCCATTTCCGGTGTGCCAAGGCCGCCTTTGATCTCAAGATAGAGATCAACGACCTTTATGATATTGTGGCAGACCGGATGAAAGTCAAAAAATAAGCGCCTAAAATGCCTAAAGTTGACGTTCGACGAAGAATAAACCCAAAGATCACTTTAACTCACTTTACTCACTTTAAATTTTAGTCACTTAAATCAAAGGATTTGATTATGAGCAAAGACATACTTGTTATCGGGGGAGGCATTGCGGGTATGCAGTCTTCCCTGGATCTTGCCGATATGGGGATCAAGGTCCACTTGGTCGAGAAACTGCCCAGCATCGGTGGCAAGATGGCCCAGTTGGACAAGACATTCCCAACCAATGACTGTGCCATCTGAATACTCTCGCCCAAGATGCTGGATGTCGGTCGACATCCCAACATTGAACTTTTGGCGTACACTGAAATCGAGAAGGTAGAAGGCGAGGCGGGAAATTTTAATGTCACGCTTCGCAGGAAGGCCCGGTATGTGGAAGAAGATAAGTGCACGGGATGCGGTGCGTGTGCCGAAAAATGTCCGACCGTGGTTTCAGATGCCTTTAACGAGGGATTGGGAGAGCGCAGGGCCATATACAGCTACTTTGCCCAGGGCATACCCTCAACCCATACCATTGACGCCGACCATTGCCGCCAGTTGAACGGCAAAAAATGCGGTATCTGCGCCAAGACCTGTCAGGCAGAGGCCATCAATTTTGATCAAAAGGACCGCATTGTCGAACTGGATGTAGGGGGCATCATAATCGCCGCCGGATATGATGTCTTTGATCCCTCATTGATCCCGGAGTACCGTTACCGGGAAATAGCTAATGTGGTCACGGCCATAGAATTTGAGAGGCTTTTGAGCGCCAGCGGCCCCACAGGTGGACACATGGACCGGCCCTCGGACCGCGCTGTTGAGGCCGAGATTGCAGCCCTTGAAAAAAAGGCAAAGAAATCTCAAAAGGCCCTTTCCAAACTCGAGGAAAAATTTGATGAGCCTTCCTCAGCATTCTATGAAAAGTTCCAGGCCGGCGAATACAAGGATGATGAAACCCGCAAGAAGTGGGCAGATAAGTATGCCACCCATTTGACCGTTACCGAACCCCTTGAAGAGCTGAAAAAGGATGCCGAGGCTTTTACCGTTGCAAAGAGGCTTGCCTTTATACAGTGCGTGGGTTCACGGGATTTCAGGTTTTACCCGTTCTGCTCCGGCTATTGCTGCATGCACTCCATCAAGGAGGCCATGATCGCCCACGAGCATGAAACCGAGACCACATCCACTATTTTTGGCATGGATATCCGTGCGGTAGGCAAGGGGTTTGAGGAATACAAGATACGCGGGGGCAATAATTCAAACATAACTTATGTGCGCGGCCGGGTTGCGGAGATCACGGAAGGCCCGAACAACAATCCCGTGGTGATATATGAAGATACTCGCGAGAGAAAGGTCAAGCGCCAGGAATTCGATATGGTTGTCCTGGCAACTGCATGCGCGCCCATAAAAGGTATCGCCGGACTTGCGAAAACCTTGGGCATCGAATTAGATAAATATAATTTCATAAAGACCAGTTCGCTCTCTCCCGTTGACACAACGAACCCCGGTATCTTTGTGTGCGGATGCGCAGAGTCCCCCATGGACGTGCCTGAATCCGTGGCCCAGGCGTCCAGCGCGGCGGAGCGTGCCGCTGAAATAGCGTTTCAAATGGATTTAGAAAAGGAGCAAGCCGTTGCCTGAAAAAAAAGAAGACATCAGGATCGGGGTATTCCTCTGCCATTGCGGGTCCAACATAGCCGGATACCTGAATATGGAAGAGCTTGAGGAATTTTCCAGGAAGCTTCCCCACGTGACTTTTGTACAGAGAAACCTTTATTCCTGCTCGGAAGGTGGCATAAACGAGATCAAAAAGGGGATAAAGGCACAGAATCTCACCCGGGTGGTGGTCGCTTCCTGCACGCCCAGGACCCATGAACCCCTGTTCAGGAGTTCCTGCGGCGAAGCCGGGTTGAACCCGTATCTCTTTGAGATGGTCAATATCCGGGATCAATGCTCCTGGGTTCACATGAAGGAGCAGGAGGACGCCACCAACAAGGCCAAAGACCTCGTCCGTATGGGCGTGGCCAAATCCGCCCTGCTGGAACCGCAGGAATCCATTATGTCGGAGGTCCAGGTCCGTGCCCTCGTGATCGGCGGAGGAATTGCCGGCATGACCTCGGCGCTTGCCCTTGCCAATCGCGGTTATGAAGTGGTCTTAGTTGAAAAGGAAGAATCCTTAGGGGGTATGCTGAATAACCTGAACAAGCTTGGCCCCACCATGAAGGAAGCAGGCGAGCTGGTCGAGGAAAAGACTGAGGCTGTTACCGGACATTCCAACATCACCGTTTTCAGTAATGCCAGGGTCACTGAGGCCCAGGGATTCATAGGCAAGTACAAAGTGGATATTGAAACAGAATCGGGTGTCAAGAAAATCGATATCGGCGTGATCATCCTGGCCACCGGAGGCCGTGCCTTGGTGCCGGAGGGTCTTTACAACTACGATGGAAAGCGTGTGGTGACACAGCTTGAGATGGAAAAGCTTCTCAAGGATGGCCTGGAACCGGACATAAGGAACGTCGTCATGATCCAGTGCGTGGGAAGCCGCAACGAAGAGAGGCCGTACTGTTCCAGGATTTGCTGCCAGACCGCGGTGAAAAACGCCATGCTGATCAGGGAACAAAACCCGGAGGCAAAGGTTTCAATCCTTTACAGGGACATGCAGATGTACGGCGTTGAAAATGAGGAGATGTTCCGCGATTCAAAGGCAAAAGGGGTCAGGTACATTAATTACGATCCCGCCAACCCCCCTCAGGTGGAACCGGATAAGGTCCGTGTATACCATGCCCTCTTAGGCCGGGATATGGATTTGCTCGCTGATCTCGTGGTCCTCTCCACCCCTATAGTCTCTCAGGAGGATGCAGAGGCAACATCCAGGCTTCTCCGGGTCCCTGTCGATGAAAACGGTTTTTTCTTAGAAGCGCACGTCAAGCTGAAACCTCTTGATTTTGCAACCGACGGAATATTTCTTTGCGGAAGTGCTCATTTTCCCGCCAATATCCGCGAGGCCGTGGCACAGGGTTTGGGTGCCGCATCCAGGGCATCTATTCCATTGTCAAAGGGATCGGTCGTTGTGGAGCCCATCATTTCCGTATTGGCCGATGAAGACGCCTGCCGGGGGTGCGGTCTCTGCGTGGCGCTCTGTCCCTACGGCGCGCTTGAAATACAAAATACTGAAAAAGGAAGAAAGGTCCATGTCATTGACGTGGCCTGCAAGGGTTGTGGCGTTTGTGCCGCCACCTGTTATCAACATGCCTTGAGCATAAACTCTTTTACAGATGAACAGATCGAAGCCCAGCTCGAGGCGTTTTTGGATTGATGATTGATGATTGAGGTTTTTCAAGTGTCGAATTTTTCGGTAAGCAACAGATAAACAAGCAATCACAACCATTTAAACAACTTAACTACTTAACGAGGTTTGAATTAACAATTGCAAATCATCAATCCAAGGAATTTCAACAGTCAATCAACAATCATCAATCAACAATCGACAATCCGAAGGGGGTTTCAAATTGGCCGAATTCGTTCCTAAGATACTGACTTTTTGCTGTACGTGGTGAGGATATGCCGCTGCTGATTTAGCTGGAGTTTCCAGACTACAATATTCACCGGAAATCAAGATCGTCCGGCTCATGTGCACGGGCAGGGTTGACCCTGCCCTCGTGGCCGAGGCATTCAAAAAGGGGTTGGACGGTCTTTTGGTGGTAGGATGCTACTTCGGGGACTGCCATTACATCACGGGTAATTACCAGGCAAAGGCCAGGATGGACATGACCCGCAGGCTTTTCAAACGCATCGGTATGAATGAAGAGCGCCTGGCCTTCCGCCAGTGTTCATCGGGTGAGGCGGCAGTGTTTGTGAAAGTGGTCTCTGAATTCGATGAAAAGATACGCAGCCTGGGTCCCATCGGAGGAGACAGCGATCCGGTTAAGGCCCCGGAACTTTTTAAAAAAATTGAGGCCGCACAGGCCGTGCTTGCCAGTGAAAAGATTCGATGGGTCATCGGCAAGAGGACCCCGTTTCTTGAATCCGGCAACATGTATGGCGAGATTTTTACCGAGCACGAATTTAATCGTGCCATTGACATGATAATCGTGGAAGAAATGGAGGTCCAGGAGATCCTTGCCGGGCTGAAGGCGGGTTCCCGGTCGATTAAAGACCTCTCTAATGACCTGGCCATTCCATCGGAAAGGGTATTTCGATATGTGACCGCGCTCAAACGGAAAGGCTTGGTAGCCTTAGACAAGGTTGCAGGCCGTTCGCCAATATTTCAGTTAGTGGAGCAAGAGGTGTAACATAGTGGAAGACAAAAAAGTATTGATTGTCGGGGGAGGCATTGAAGGGGTCAGCGCCGCCCTTGAAAAGGCAGAAGCCGGGGCCAAAGTGACCATCGTAGAAAAGTTCCCCACCCTTGGCGCTGAAAGGATCCCGCGGGACAGGCTCATCAAACCTGATGATGCATTTATAAATCCTGATCTTGAAAAAGTGCGCAATGATGACAATGTCAGTATCCTGACATACAGTGACCTAAAGAAGATCAACAGGGATAACGGAAAGGTTCAGGCCCACATATTGAAACGAAGCCTAAGGGTGGACAACAGCAAGTGCAACGACTGCAAGGCATGCATCAAGGTCTGTCCCGTGAACATGTTTGACGACTTTGACGAAGGGTTCAGTTTTCGCACGGCCGTGGATTACTTTAATCCGGCCACTGGTGAATATAACATCTTCAAAGAAGACATGCCCGTTTGCCAGCGTGCATGCCCCGTAAATCTGGACATTCGGACCTACGTGGGACAGATTGCGGACGGAAAATATCTCGAATCTCTGGCCACCATCAGGGACAGGCTTCCCCTTCCGGGCAGCATCGGCAGGGTCTGTCCCCACCCATGTGAGACGGCCTGCAACCGGCAGTATTTAGATGAACCAATCAGTATCTGTTTCCTCAAAAGGTACGTAGCAGACGTAGAGATAAGCAAGGAAATTGCGCCGGTATATAAAACTCCGGAGAAAAAGTTTTCCGAAAAAATTGCCATAATCGGGGCAGGTCCTTCAGGCCTTACCTGTGCATACGACCTTGCAAGTTTGGGATATGAGCATATCACCATCTACGAGGCCCTTCCCGTACCCGGGGGCTATCTCTGGGTTGGGATCCCGGAATACCGCCTCCCCAAAAAGCTACTCCAGCGCGAAGTGGACCTTATCGTCAACATGGGCATTGATATCCAGTACAACAAACGCATCGGCAAAGACATATCCTTTGATGACCTAAGAAAAAACAATGACGCCGTTTTTATTGGTGCGGGCTGTCACCGCGGGCTCAAGCTGCGTATACCGGGGGAAGATGAATTTGAAGGAAAGGGCATCGTCGACTGCGTGACCTTTTTGCGGGACCAGGCCCTTGGTAACCCTATTGAGGTCAAGGGCAAGCTCATCGTGATCGGAGGCGGTAATGCGGCCATTGACTCGGCCCGTGTGGGATGGCGAATGGGGTTTGACGAGGTATATATTCTATACCGCAGGACCAAAAAGGAGATGCCTGCCAACCCTTGGGAGATTGACGCGGCCGAGCACGAGGGGGTCATCATACAGTACCTTGCCGCGCCAATAGAAATCTTGGGTAAAGACGGCAGGGTGTCGGGCATGAAATGCATAAAGATGGAATTAGGTGAGCCCGACGATTCCGGCCGAAGGAGGCCGGTTCCCATAGAAGGCTCGGAATATGTCATTGATGCGGAGACCATAGTCCCTGCCCTCAGCCAGGGCACAGACCTGGAGTTTTTGGGTGAAGATCACGGGATTGATATCAACCGCTGGAATACATTTGACATAGATGAAGAAACAGGCGCAACAAATGTCCCCGGCATGTTTGCCGGCGGCGATGTGGTGACCGGTCCTAATATTGCCATTCGAGCCGTTGCTGCCGGCAAAAAGGCTGCCTCCGGCATTCATGGGTATTTGAGGAGCAAGTAAATGAACTACGAAAAGGAAAAGCGATACATTATACCTTTCGAAGATGTCCCGTCTTCCAGGGCCGAGATGCCCGAGATAACGGTAGACGAAAGAAGGGAAAATTTCGTGGAAGTGGAGACCGGTTTCCCGGAAGATATGGCCCAAACAGAGGCCAAACGCTGCCTGAGCTGCCGGCGCTGCTTAGGTTGTGCCCTGTGCTGGGCGGAATGTAAACCCGAGGCCATTAATTTTGATATTCCGGACGAGGAACTGGACCTTGAATTTGACGAGGTGGTTATCACTAAGGGCCAGGAAAATGCGTTTGAATCATTTAGCCCGGACTTAGGTTACGGGAGCTATGCCGATGTGATCACGGATCTGCAATTTGAACGTATGCTCTCCCCCACCGGTCCTACAGACGGGATAGTGGTTTCCCCCTTGGACGGAGAGGTTCCCGCAAGGCTGGCGATTGTACAGGGCAATACGGATGAAGATGAGGCGCACCTCCTTTCCTCCATGGTCCTGGGGGTGAATGAGTCCATCATTGCCCTTGACAGGACAGAAGGCCTGGAAGTAACCCTCATATCCCCTTTGTGTCAATCCTTTAAAGATCAGTTCCTTTCAGATGCCCAAAAGGTCGCAGACCTCAATATCATAGACGGGGCCCCTGAGGCCGCGGAAAAGAAGAAAGACGGAGATCCCCTGACCCTCACATTTTCCGAAAACGGCAATGGCAAAGAAGAAAATTTCGATATGATTGTGGTCCTGACAAAGCCACAAGTATCCCCTGAAATCAAATCCCTGAGCAAAAAGCTTGAACAGGATATAATCTGATTATCGGCTCAATAGATTCAACAAAAAAGCACCCCTCAAGAGTGCTTTTTTGTTGAATGATAACCGTGCAGCAGAGTCCTTGCGAACCCCTTCAAAAAAAGTCCTTTATTTGGTTTTCGTCTTTTGTGCCTCCCTCATCCTCTTCAGGATATCGATAGCCTCTTTTTGTCCCTGATAAAGCCTGGACATCTCTATGGCCATACCTGCTATCTGGGCCAGTGCCTGGACAAAATTCACGTCTTCCAGCGTAAATTCCCAGGGTTCGGAAGTATACACGCGCAAAACCCCCGTCAACTTGGTACGCGTTATTATAGGTACGGAAAGGATAGAGGCAATCCCCTCCTTCCTTTCCCTGCCTTCTCCTTTTCCCCATATTGTCGCTTTTTTGTTTATTAATAGCATTACCTGTGCCAATGGGATCTTAAATGAAGCTAACTATAAGAAACAACTAATATTTATTGTATAAAATGATATAATAAATACACCGTGGTACGCCCGGCTCAGGCAGTTAATGTCGAAACCGGAGGGCATATTCGATCAATTTGTCGAAACGAGATGCGTTACACTCCACTGCCCTCATTTTTTTCTCACCGAACCCGGGTTTTAGATAAATAGCAATATATTGGGCTTTAATTTGAATACACGCCAACATATGGCACATAAATTGCCTATAAATAATGTATCATATCAGGAAAAATCTTCTTATGGCGGGAGTAAAAAACCTAAAAACTGAGAAATGAGGTGTTGGCATGGGACTAAAATGTATCATCTGTGGCAAGTTATTTGGGTGTGTCGAGGGAGAAGTGAAGTATGAATGTGCCGCTTGTCGCCTCGTGGATGATTGCAGTATTCGACATTATTTCACGACAACAAATACTTTCCCTGAAAAATGCAGTCGTTGCCAGCAAAATCTCCGAGGGCAAAAACCAATTTTTTCAGATAAGTATTTGATAGCTTGGGCAGTTGAGCTGGAAAAACGATCGCGTGGACTGGTTTCAGAAAACCGGTAGCATATAACCACCCTGCCCGGTCTATTATATGCCTGTCCCTTTTTTTCCCTTTATTTTTTGTCTAAGACTTCCCTAACCTTTTTGGCTAATTCCTTTAGGTTGAATGGTTTCTGTATAAAGGCATTGCAACCGCGATCTAATATCTTCTTCGCCTGGCCGTTGATGCTGTAGCCACTGGAGAGAAGGACCTTAATGTCAGGATTTATCTCTTTCAGCCTATCATAGGTTTCCCCACCGCTCATGCCCGGCATGATCATATCCAGGATGACCATGTCAATGTCGGCCTTATTATTTTCATAGAGAGGAATGGTTTCTCTTCCGCTTTTGGCTGTAAGGGCTCTGTAGCCCAGTTTTTCCAGCAACTGCCCTCCAACATCAGTGATCATCTCCTCGTCATCCACGAGCAGGATTGTTCCCTCTCCCTTTATGATTTCTTCGGACGGCTTTTTTCCTTCAATGACTTCAGCCTCCGATGCGGGCAGGTAGATATTGAAGGTGGTTCCTTCTCCCTTTTCACTGTAGACATTAATGAAGCCGCCATGGTTTTTTATGACGCCATACACAGAGGCAAGACCCAGTCCCGTGCCTGTTCCCATCTCCTGTGTGGTAAAGAAGGGTTCAAAGATTTTTTCTTTTGTCACCTCATCCATGCCGGTCCCTGTGTCGGTCACCGAGATTTTAACGTATCTCCCTGTGGGAAGCTCAAAAGGTTCGACATAATCCTCATCAAGCATGACATTCTCGGTCTGAATATAGAGTTCACCCCCTTCAGGCATGGCATGCCAGGCATTGACGTAAAGGTTCAAAAGGACCTGTCGTATCTGCCCCTGATCCACTTCCACAGTCCAGAGCTTCTTCTCGTATTTCCCTTTTATCCCGATTTCCTTTTTGGTCTGCCCGAACATGCGGTTCTCATGTTTTATGAGGTCGTTCAGGTTTGTTGGGCTCACCTCGTATTTCCCCCCTCTGGCAAAGCCTAAGAGGTCTCTTGTCAACTCTGCCGCACTTTGGACATATTCTTCGATGCCCTTCAGGTGCTCAAAGTCTGGGTGAGAGGGCTCCTTATCTATCATCATCAAAGAGGTGCGGCCCTGGATCCCCATCAGGACGTTGTTAAAGTTGTGGGCAATGCCGCCGGCCAGAGTGCCAATTGACTCCATTTTTTGAGCCTGGACCAATTGTTGCTGAAGTTTTTTAACTTTCCTTTCCGATAAAATTTTTCCTGTTACGTCCCTGCCGATGCCTGTGATATAAGGTTCTCCGTCATCGGGTTTGACCAACGAACTCCGGTATTCAATGTAGACCTTTTCACTATTTTTTGTAAGATAGACTGTAGTACCCTCTTGGTGTCCATATTTCTTGAGCTTTTCCAGATATTCACTTTCAAAAAAAGATGCGAATTCAGGTTTCATAAATTCCGATGTATACATTCCGATTAGCTCATCCCTTTCATAACCGAACACTTTGCTCATAGCGTTGTTGACGGAGATGAACCGCCCATCAAGGTCTTGAGCGTAAATGAGATCTGTTATGGAATTAAACAGGTCACGAAACCCCTTTTCTGATTTCAATAGTTTTTCTTCTGTCTGTTTTTGTTCAGTTACATCTCTTGCAGCACCGGATATCGCCACAACTTTTCCCGTCAAATCTCTAATTGGGGATTCATCAATTTCAAGCAATACTGGTGTGCCATCCTTTTTCTCCAATTCCAGCAGGTAGGGGGCCTGTTTTTCCCCTGTTGCGATTCCTTTTTCTGTAATCTCCATTCCCTTCTGATTAACGGGGTTGTCTGTTGCCAATTCCGGCCATTTTATCATCATTTCTTCCGGACGATACCCAAGGACATCTTCTGAAGTCTGGCTAACGTACGTCAAAATATGCTCCGTATCGTGGATAAAAAATAGCTCATTGGTATGTTCAATGATGGTTCGCAATTGCCTTTCACTTTCCTCCAGTTCCCTCTCGGCCTGCTTGCGTTCAGTGATGTCTTGGACAGTCCCGAGTGATCTTAAGGGTTTACCGTTTTCATCATATTCGGTGCGACATATTTCATTGACATATTTAACTGTTCCACCCTTAAGCAACAAGCGATGAACGATATTGTATGAGGTTTTGTCTTTCAGCGAATCAGCATAAGATTTAGCAACAAATTCCCTGTCGTCAGGATGCACTGCATCAAGAAACGCTGCATAAGATGCATCAAATTCATCTGGATCAATTGCAAAAATATCGTATATTCCTTCTGACCAGTATAGCCTGTTGGCCACAAGATCAAATTCCCATTGACCCAGACGTGCTATTTTTTGAGATTCTTTAAGCCGTCTCTCGCTCTCCCTTAAATCGTGCTCTGAAATACCTCTCAAAAATGTATAAATAAACGTAAACCACAACATCGGAACCAGTAACTCAAAGAAATCTTCAAAAATATCCAGGGCCTTTGTTATTCCTCCCCATTCGAGAACATTGCTGAAACTATGTAACAAGGCTAATGCAAGGAGCCCGGAGAGCGACAATTTAACCTCTCTTGATAACGTACTTTTCCATCCATGCCAAAGGATCATACAGGCAACTACCAATGCCAGAAAAGAAATAAGGTCAAAAACGACTATTAGAGACATCAGTTGGTTTTCTCCTCATTTCTAAAAATTTTCAAACACCAGACAGCCATCAACACCGAACTTCCTGCGTAGCAAAAGTGTTCCAAAATATTAAGAAATTCTTGCCAAATGAATCCTTCAATGACTGTAAGAACCCAACCTGCTATGAGTGTATAAAAGCTTGCAATTAGAACGTTCGATACTGGAATAAGTTTTATTTTTTGTCTATTTCCCAGCATAAAAATCAAGACACCTATTCCCAACAAAAGCATGACTATTTCGTTTTCCTGTGCCATTTGGTCCTATCTAATTTTCCATTTTTTTTTGATAAGAACTTGCTTTTTCAGGAAAGTACTATAGAAGAATTCCCCTTGTGAGTCAAAGAAAAAGGACCCACAACATATGTGGTATTAGGCTGGATTGGAGTTCTAAGGTCCTTCAGGAATATAATTATTCACCTGTTCCCTTTTTCACCTTTTTCATTACCATCCAATATTAAGGAAAATGCTCAGTGGCCACAAATTATAGCCAAAAGTAAGCTTTACTACTGGGTAACCGTCTGCTATAGGATGCCACATGAAATTTTTTGAAAAAATATTTGGTAAGCCGGAGCCCATTCCCAAACTCGGAAGGAATGAGATTTGCTGGTGCGGGAGCGGAAAGAAATACAAGCATTGTCATCTGGAGTCCGATGAGAAAAGGCGCTCCAAATTCAGAGCCGTAACGTGTACTACTGCCGCCTGACGAAAGTAACGGGGTGAGTTTCACCCCTTGGAGCTTTTATTTGAATTGCCCTCGGGCCATGCTAACCTGTTGAAGATTAAAAGGGACCGGCTTTGAAAGCTCAGTGCAGGGTACCAGGCGCTTTATGATCCGAGCATCGTGTACGCCCTCAAAAAACCGCTCGGATTGGATATCCGGAGGATTGATGCGCCCTGGGCCTATTCTTTATTGTTCAAAACCGGTCCTGAAAAGGAAAAGATGATAACCACTTTGGACGGACTATTATTTGCCTGTCCCCATTTTTCAGTCCCCATTTTTCCCAGGGTGTCCACATCATTGGAGAGCTTGAAGACGGGTAGAGTTAAGAGAGAAGGGGGGGCAAATAATGAAATGTCAAAGAATAAAGCGCAGGTCCTTATTCATTCGAGGTTTGGCCTTATTTGACTCTCTCCTGCTGTTTTACATAACAACCATAATTTGTCGACTTACAAAGCCCCGTCCTGGTCTCCGATGAGTTTTATCTTTTCTTTTACCCAGGATCGAACCAATTGAGCCCTGTCAATGCCCGAGCGTTTGGATTCCCTGTCAATTATCCTGACATCTCGAGGGTCCAGCCTCAGTTGAATCAGCTTCTTCGGGGGCCGTATGAATTTCAGATCACTTTTTTTCCAACCTACAAAGTCTTCCGGTTCATTGTTCTCCCAGAATTTGGCCAATTCCTCGTCATTCATGGCAGGCACTTCTGAAATATTTTTTGACTTTACCATCCGTTAGCTCCTTTTTTTATCATACACCCTTCTCTGCCGGGCATTCATGTCCCTGGCCGTAATAATTTTCAGGAAATTGCTTTCAGGGGCAAAACCCAGTTTTGATACTTCTTCAGCCGACAACACTCTAACCAAAACAATAAGATACCTGCCTGCAAATGATTGACCGTAAACAAAATAGCAATCCCTGTAAGTTAAAGAAAAAGCATTCGGGTCATCATAAACGACCTCTTCAATTTCCCAAACTTCAATATGGTGTTTTTTCAGCAGTTTATCTTCAACTCCAGACGACACCGTTATCTGGCATTGAAAAACCTTGCCCCTTCCCATCGCACCTCCAAAGTATCCTGCAATATCTTAGAGTATCCAATGATATCTGTCAACCTTGTTGAATTCAATTGAGGGACAGGCACTTTATGATCAAGGCATCATGCACTCCCTCAGAAAACCGTCGGATTGGATATCCGGAGGATTGATGTGCACGGGGCCTACTCTTTACGGCTGAAAACCGGTCCTGAAAAGGAAAAGATGGTAACCACCCTGCCCGGTCTATTATT
Organism: Deltaproteobacteria bacterium; assembly: GCA_019310785.1. Taxonomy (GTDB): domain Bacteria; phylum Desulfobacterota; class DSM-4660; order Desulfatiglandales; family Desulfatiglandaceae; genus JAIOSR01. The sequence continues at coordinate 2,880 of JAFDDR010000038.1, read as the reverse complement.
TACCTGTCCCCTCTTCTATCGAATTAATCCTCCAAACAACCCACTGTTTCAGTCAATTTTTATTGAAATAGACTTGACTTTCGATTATTGTTTGCTATAATTCACCCATGAAAAGATTCATTGATGAAAATTTAATGAAATGGAAAGATAAGGAGGGGCGTAAACCTCTTATTCTTTCAGGGGCTCGTCAGGTTGGTAAGTCTTATGTAATCGAACAGAATCTTGCTCCCCATTTTGGGCAACTGTTAAGCATTAACTTTGAAAAGCAGCCTGAATTCAATAGCTGTTTTGAATCAGGCTATAACCCCTCTAAGATCTTGAGAAGGATAGAAGCACTTGCAGGGCAGAGAATAAATATTGGGGATACGCTTGTTTTCTTTGATGAAATTCAATTTTGCCCTGAAGCCATTATTTCTCTTAGATATTTTTACGAAGAAATGCCGGCCCTGCATATTATTGCTGCCGGTTCATTGCTCGAATTCACTATTGAAAAAATTTCAGTGCCTGTTGGAAGAGTTACATTCAGCCACTTAGGTCCTATGTCATTCGAGGAGTTTCTATGTAACTCAGGCAACCAATTTCTTCTTGATGAAATAAGGGAACATTCTATCACTATACCATTTCCTCAAGCACTTCATAACAAGGCCATTTATTTGCTTAAGGAATATCTGGCTATCGGCGGTATGCCTCAGGTTGTAGAAAGCTATATCGAACATCAGGACTATTTACGATGTCAGGAATTACTGTCTGACCTTCTTGAATCCTATATCAAAGACTTCCCTAAATACAGTTCAAAGTATTCTGATTTGAAATACATTGATACTGTATTTTCCAGGATTCCTCATCTTGTCGGCAATCAGTTTAAATTTGTTCAGATTTCTCGTGATATTCAATCGAAGTACTTAAGGAATGGGCTTGATTTACTTTATAAGGCAGACCTTGTTCATTTAATATATAAAACCAGCAGGATTCCTTTGGGCGCAAGTTATAACCCACAACGTTTTAAGCTGCTGTTTCTTGACATTGGACTTATGCAAAGAGCTTGTGGTCTCAACATATCTCGGTGGATTACAGATAGTTACGACCTGATTAATACAGGCCCTGTTTCTGAGCAGTTTGTTGGTCAGGAAATTTGCGCAAATTCAAACTTTAAACGAGAAAAGCTTTTCTACTGGACGAGGGATAAACGCGGAAGCTCCGCAGAAGTTGACTATATGATTGAGCACGGTCATGGTGTAATTCCGGTAGAAGTCAAGGCCGGGGCCTCCGGCAAATTGAAAAGCATACATCTATTATTAGACAGCAACCCTGACATAACTGAAGGGATCAAGGTATCACTCGATAATTTCGAAAAACAGAACAATATTCAATCCATTCCACTTTACGCCTTTGGAAGCTGGCTTGAAAAAAGTAAATAAAAAAGCCAAAGGCACCTATTACAATAGAATGCGAAAAAAATCTTTTTTCGTTAATAGATACTTTTACCCTTGACATCGGGAGGCCTTATAAGTGTTCGCCTTCATTTTTTCTCTTCAAAACAGAGAGAATCCCATAGTGCCCAAGCTTCCTCTTGATACTGGCGATTGTGATTGAAGCCGCCATGTCCTTCTTTTCCTATTCGCAAAATATCAACCTTACCGCCTAATCCCTCGATAATGGGCTGGGATTGTCGCATATTTTCACCATGGCTACGGTCTTGTTTGCCGCCCCAGAGATAGAAGTGCTGACCTGTAAGGGGTTTGTCGCCATGTTTTCTAGAAAGCAATTCGCGCATAATGGGCAATTTTCTTCCAATGCCTCCAGATGTAGCTATAAAAAGGGTAAAATATTTCTTGCCTTTGTTTTTGTCTAAATGAGCGAAAACAACGCACTGAGTACTTGAACGGCTGAAACCCAGCCAGGCACATTCACCTTGCGTTATGGTATATCGGTTATCAAGATAGGTAAGACCGGCCTTGATCAAATCGTATGTTTTCAGGGAATCTCGAATGTATCTGTATTGAGGTTTATCCTTTAGTGTTCGTTTCTCCGTTGGCCAACCCCATTGGACGGAAAGAATCCCAAACCTATGTTTTTTCGCCATATCCAGAAAATTTGAAAGATGACGGTAGGCATTGCCGTTGTTTCCGTGCATGACAACAAGGATTCGTCGTTTTGAAAGGCCATAAAAACCTTCAGGAATCCAGTAAACAATAAACGGTTTTTGTTCCTTCATAATCAGAAGTTTTGCCCCAGCATCGATCATTTGCTGATAAATCTCAGGATTGCTCTCCGCAATGCCCGCAAGATCCTTGTCTGATCCGTATAGATTTGCTGCATGAGCGGGTTGAAAATATGAAACAAGCAGTAAAATGAGGAATGGTAAAATAATGAAGATCAAAACCCTATTCATGACATTTTCCTTTAGGCGAACGCCGCTAATCAGCCGCGCGGCTTTTTGCGTCGGCTGAATTAGCCTTGTTGGGCAGCAGACTCAGACCAAGGTGTGATGTTTTTCAGCAAAGGACCAATGGTACACTCTGCAACTTCGGTATCATAGGCAGCCTGAGCACGCAGCCAATAGCCGTTGGATAGACCAAAGAATCGGCACAACCGTAAATCTGTATCTGCCGTTATCGAACGTCTACCTGCTACAATCTCACTGATCCGCTGGGCAGGCACGCCGATTTCCTTGGCTAAACGATACTGACTGAGGCCCATGGGTTTAAGAAATTCCTCTAACAGGATCTCGCCTGGCGTTATAGGTTCGAGTTTTTTCATAATGCCCCTCTTTTAATGGTAATCAATAATTTCGACACCGTCCGAGCCTCCATCCGTCCAACGAAAGCAGACACGCCACTGATCGTTGATTCGAATGCTGTATTGACCAGAACGATTGCC
>JAFDDR010000211.1 GCA_019310785.1 Deltaproteobacteria bacterium | reverse complement strand
ACCGTAGATACCGAGATAGGTACCATCTTCATTGAACACATAGACTGTCACGCCCTCTTTTGCCTCGCCTGCCACGGTCACGGTTATCTCGGCTGTCTCTTCCTCAATAACCACCTCGGCAGAATAGGTGCCGGGAACGGTAATCACGGATGACCAGAACTGATAGGAGACATAATCCGCCCGGAACTTGTAGTTCCCATCAGAAAACTGGTCTGTTTCAAAGGATGCCACGCCCTGATCATCGGTTACGGCATTAAGTCCCGTATAACTGCCCGATTCCGTAAATGCATAGACGTTTATGCCGGTAAGGTTCCTCCCCTTGCTGGTGGTCACACTTACCTCTATCTGTTCGGGGATTTCATAGACAAACTGGCACAGTCTGTTGGCCCCTAAGTAGACATACTCCCTCAGGATATTACCTTTATCATCGGCCTCTGAAATCAATTTTCCGGCCTTATCGTAAATGAAAAGGATGGTCTGGCCGTCAGCAGACTTCTTTACCCTCTGGCCCCGGCCATTATAGGTATAATCACCTAAGGTACTCTCGCCCTGATCTGCCTGGATGAGCCGGTTGTTCTGGTTGTAGGCAAGGGTCTTATCTCCCATGCCGGTTGTATTGCCATTAGCATCGTAGGTAAAGGTTAAGGGATTTTGACCGGTGATCTCCTGGAGCCTGTTGGTGCCGGTCAGGTAGTTATATGTTTCCGTGTCGTCATTCACTATCCTTGTAAGGCGATTCCCCAGGTTGTCATATGTGTAGCTGATGGTCCCGTACCGCCCGGTTGCACTGATCAGGCGGTTTAGGTCATCATATGTAAACTCCTGATTGTAATGGGGATTATTGGTTGCCTGGATGGAGGTGAGGTTTCCGTTGGCATCATATGTGAAGGTCCGTTCTTTTTCTTCCCCCGGATTGGCAACGGTCATGCGGCCGGATTCGTCATGGGTGTTGCTCACCTCCCCACCGCTTCCCGTGGCCATGCCCCTGCCGGGACCAAATGGCCCGTAGATGATGTTGCTTGCAAGTGTCGTGGTGACGGCATTGTGGGTGGTGGTGGCCCCTTCTATATGGCCCCTGCTGTTCCTGGTGTAGTCAACCGTCCTTCCGGTGGGATAGGTGACGGTGCCCAACCGGTCACCCGGGGTGTAGGCATAGGTGAGATTAAATGAATGGCTGCCGATTGTACTGGTCTTCTCGGCTAACCTGCTCCTGTTATCATATCCAAAGGCCATGCTTCCGGAAGGATCGGTCATGGCCCCAAGCAGTCCCTTACCGTTTGCGCCCGTGTCATAGGTATAGGTAATGTCCTGGGTCGAGTCGGGAAAGTGGATGGCTGTCAGCCGGTTTAAGAGGTCATAGGTATACGAAACCGTGATCCCGTTTGCATCGGTTTTTTCTGCGGGGTTCCCTGCCTCATTATAAATATAGGTAATCGTTCCTGTATCAGGCGAGGTGGTGGAGACCCGCCTGCCCATATCATCGTATACATAGGTTGTTTCATGACCTTCTGCATCAATAACTTCTATCAGGTTGCCGTGTTTGTCATAGGCATAGGAAGTGTTATCATGCTCCCGGGCTGTGTAACCCCTGTCAGGCGGTTAAAGGGGTCATAAGCATAGGTGGTGGTATTGACTCGGGCATCGGTTACGGCTGCCACGTTTCCTTCGCTGTCATAGCCGTATTCCGTAAAGGTATCATCAGGGTTTATCTCTTTGAAAAGCCTGCCCGGCATAACTGGGTGCTCATATGTCCAGCGCTTGCGCGATGTTCGCTCGCCTGACGGGGAATGCTTGCTTTTCTCGATCCGGTTTCCTTTCCCTGGGGGTCATAATCATAGGCCATGTAATTCCCGTCAGGGTCTGTCACCCTGGTCAGCCTGCCGTATATGCTTTAATAGGCATAAGCTTTTACGATTCCATCAGGATCGGTCACTGATTCCTGTTTGCCGGCCAGATTGTATACAAAGCTGGTCGTGCTTCCGTCGGAAACGTGAGTAATGCCTGTTATCCTCCCCCTGCCGTCATAGGAAAAGGTCTTTTCCTGACCGTTCACATCTTCTATGCGGCCCAGGTATCCGGCATTATCATAGTCTGAGAAATTGGTATTTCCGATCAGGGGCCGGGTAATGGCAAGAAGGTCTCCGGTTTGGCCGTTGTAGGCAAAGGAGGTGGTATCATCAGTCCCCGGCTTAGGCCCGTCAATGGAAAGGACCTGGCCCTTGGTGTTATACGTAAATGTGGTGACGTATTCATATGGGATATTTGTGCCGGATGCATCTTTTGTAAACCCCTGTTCAATTATACGGGAAAGCAACCTGTTGGGGTCTTCATTTGCTGTTTCATCATAATCATTGTCATAATCCCAGATTGTCATCTTGTTCCCGCCGCCTAAGACACTGGTCTCAGTACGGGTCAATGGCACATTCATATCCGGGTGGTATGTATAGGTGATTACCCTCTCACCAGGTGTGCTCACGGCAAGTTTTACAGTCCCCGGATTGCCCCTTTCATCATAATTTTGGTACTGGTTTATTGTGCCGCCTTTATATTCCACCTCAATGAGCCTCATTTCCGTATCGTATTCCCATCTGACGGCATTGTTCTCGCTGTATGGAACTCCTGCAATGCCTGTCATGGCGGTTACCCTCTTTCTGCCGTCTATATCGCTTAATGTATATGTGCGCAAAATTCCATAGGCGTCAGTGACCCCTATCTCGGTCGCACTGACATAATTGATACTCACACCCCTGCCCTGGAAACAGAAATTGTTTATCACACGGTCCTGGGCATCGTAGGTAAAGCTTTTTAAAAGATGGTTCAGTTTGTCTCGCTTCTCGGTCAGATTGTGCACGTCATTGGGATCTGTATAGGTATAGTTAAATCCTGAGCCGTCCGCATAGGTGACGGATATGAGGTTTTGGCTGGCATCGTACCCGTAAGTGACCCAGATGCCTGAAGGGACTGCATCAGTAACAGGACCGGATATATGATCAAGTCTATTATCGGCATTATAGTGAAACGTGAGTATGCGGCCGCTTGATGTGTCCATGACCGTATCCGGGCGGTCCTGGGCGTCATAGGTTATTTCAATGTGGTTTCCCTTTTCATCTTCTATCCAGTTGAGCTTCCCCGGAGATGAAAAGCCATACCGGCTACCGTCCAGCCGATACCAGACATATTCGCCGGATTCCGCCTTGACATAAGAGCTTTCTTTAAATGCACCCCCATACACTCTTCCACCTTCTTCAAGAAAATATACGGCCCTTCCGGTGCTATCGATAATCCTTACATAAGTCTGACCTTCAATCTCAAAGGAGGGATCGAGGGAGCATTCATAGGTATGGGTCCAGCCAAATCCAAGATAGCCTGTAGTCCCGGATAGGCTATTGTATGTAGCGTCAAAAGAAAGGCCAAAGCGGTTGGGTGATGGAAAATAGACGTCTGACCGGTTCTCGATATTGTTACCATTAAGGATTCGGACGATTTCCCCTGCCAGGCCCCACCTCCGCCCTGCTGTTCGTCTGCAGAAAGACCGTAATCCACGTCTTCAGGAGGAGATACGGCCAGGGCTTGAGCCGCTGCAAAGATAAAAAAGCAGAAGATAATACCAAGAGCAATAAGAACGATATGCCTTTTCTTTGCCGTGATATCCATGATTACTCCTCAATCACCCAGAGTCGGCAGCGAGCCTGAGCCCCAAGTTCGTGGTATTTCCTTCTCACGGACAGGTCTTTTTGTATGTTTTGTTTGACTCTACCAAGCACGGCACGTGCCCGGCGTTACAATAATCCTGCCCATATTGTTCAAAAAATCATCTGGTACTGTGAGCTTCACAATATTAACTATTTATACTGGAACAATCGCCCGGAGGTATATTGCATCCATCAGCAACAAAAACACAACGGTCAAGCACTTTCTGCATCAACGTACCCTTCACTGTTTTGCCCCGTTGCCATCTTAAATCTCCTTTATGCAAATGTAACGTTCGCTGAAAATTCCTTTCGCCTTACTCAGATTCCTCACATTCCCATTTGTAGTAATAGAGATCATAAGTAACTTGACAATAACCATATCCTGGAGTGCCTCCATATATTGGATGGCCGCCTTCATAACAATCACACCAAGGAGTATAAACGAAAATACATTCGCCTTCTGTTTCGTAACCGTAAGTATCACAGACAGTAGAACAATCAACACCAGCACAACCGCCAGCATAAGTCATGCTATGGATATATTGCTCTTGCCTTTGATTACCTACTGTTTTTCTGAAAGCCGGCCAGTTACCAGACTGAAATTGTTCGTCAAACATTCCAGATAATCCACAGTAATGGCCTTTTAATACCCAGTAGCCACTGGTACATCTCACATATCCTATAGCAACATCTCCGGGGCCATCAGTGACCGTTATCGTGGCTGAGCCGCAGGCCGTGTCGTCAGCATTAAGAGTGTTGGATAATCCTTCCGTTTCATCCGATGATAACCAAAACCCTGTACCGCTTACAGACCACGTGTATGGTGAAACCCCTCCAATCACACTTATGATTATAGACGAGTTTCTGTCTATTGTTTGCGGGTTATTCGGGTCCCACTCAAAAAACCAGCCTTCAGGATACTCCCAATTATTCGTGATGCTCGAAACAGGCGGGGGGCATTCGCCATACTGGCTATCAAATGCGGCAGTTGGCGCATATAAGTTGAGGCTATAAAACAAGATCAAACCAAAAAAACCTATCCAAAATTTATTTGCAGTTATCAAATCAGCCTCCTTGGTATGTGTCTTTTTCATCAAAGTATATGGGCTTGAGACTGTTGCATTGATGGAATTAAACAATTTTCTTAAATAACTGTGTCAATTGATTTGCCTGGCCAAATTTATCAGCAATACCTGTGCCAAAGACCTGTTTCTCTCAAAACGATCACAAGAAGGCACTTGGCCCTGCCCTGACGAATCCGTAAATGCTTTATTTTAGGTTATTTTTAGGAAATTGTGATGGAAAATACAAAAAATTGAGCATTAAAAAATTGATTTACTGTTGGGGTTTTATGGAGAAATAAAGCATAAAAATGCACAGAAAATTGTGCATGATGCACATTTTTCTGTGCATTCTGTTTTTTTTGCGTGATTGCTTTTCTGCCCATCTGCATCAGTATTCTAAGGGGTAGATATTACGCAGAGGTTTAAAGAAATTCCTTTTTTCTTAAGGCAGTAAACGATAAAGTAAAAATAACAGGGGATTTCGTTTTTTTTATTGCTGAATGATCTGGTTTTGATATGTTTTATCGCGTTAATGCCCTTGAGATTTTGTGGAAACGAGAGATGAAGCGGATAATGACTCTATTACTTCCACTCTTGCTGACAGCATGTCTGCTAATTCCCAGCCAGGCATTTGGTGAAGAGGACTGGTCTCAACAGGGCCTTTCGCATCTAAAGCTCGAGCGTCACCAGGAAGCAATTGAAGCCTTCTCAAAAGCGATTGCCGAAGCCTACAATAATCGCGGAGTCGCCTGGCACCACAAGGGTGACTATGACAATGCGATCGCCGATTATGACAGGGCTCTTGAACTGAACCCGCGCTATGCTGAAGCCCGCAACAATCGGGGGGTTGCGTGGGCCCACAAGGGTGATTACGATAGAGCCATCACCGATTGCACCGAGGCCCTGGAAATAAATCCGCTATACGCCAATGCCTATAACAACCGGGGGTACGCCTGGCACCATAAGGGCGATTTGGACCGGGCCATTGCTGATTACACTGAGGCCCTGGAGATAAACCCGCAATATGTCCAGGCCTACAACAGTCGGGGGCTTGCCTGGGCTAACAAGGGTGAATATGACAAGGCTATTGCTGATTACGACAAGGCCCTGGAGATAAGGCCCCGATACGCCGATGTTTACGACAAAAGGGGCACCGCCTGGGCCAATAAGGGCGTCTTTGATCAGGCCATAAGTGATTACACCGAGGCCCTGGAAATAGATCCGGAGTTCGACAAAGCATACTACAACCGGGCGGTGGTCTGGCACCGGAAGGGCAACTGTGAGCAGGCCATTGCCGATTGCACTGAGGCCCTGGACATAAACTCAGATTACAGCGAGGCCTACAACCAACTGGCCCGCACCCTTGCCATGTGTCCAGATGACAGATACAGAAACGGGGCCAAGGCTGTGGAGTATGCGCAAAAGGCATTGGAACTAAGCCTTAAAGACAATTATTTGGACACCATGGCAGCTGCCCACGCCGAGGAGGGCAAATTCGAAGACGCCATAACAACACAAAAAAGGGCTATCGCTCTTTTGACCAGAAAGGGCAAGACAGAAGAACACCTGGCAGAATACAGAGAGCGTCTCAAGTCCTATGAAGCGCATAAGACCTGGAGGGAGACACAGGCTGAGGCAGAATACGATCTGGGAGAAGATATTATCCATTGGGCAAGGCTGCAATCTGAAGAGGGCAAAGACCAGGTGTCTCAAACAGAGGCGGCCGGAGGCGTTCATGTTTCTTCTCAAAAGATCTTTTCTGTGCAGGTAGGGGCTTTTCGTTCCCGTGTGAATGCGGAAAAGCTGACTGCCAGACTCAAAAAAAAGGGCTATGCGGCCCGGGCAATTCCCATGCTCTACTCCGGAGGAAAGGTCTTGCACACTGTCCTC
>JAFDDR010000210.1 GCA_019310785.1 Deltaproteobacteria bacterium | reverse complement strand
CTACCATCCATGAGGCTCTGGATTATGTAGACATAATATGGCATGGCTTTAAAGAAAAAGGCCTGTCACCGTGAAATGATGACAAGCCTTATTAGTAAGTGGCGGGGACGACGAGACTCGAACTCGCGACCTCCGGCGTGACAGGCCGGCGTTCTAACCAGAGCTGAACTACGTCCCCGCACATTCAACATATTTTGTTACTTGCGACCTTCCCGCATACATATGCGGGACGTTCTAACCGAAGCTGAACTACGTCCCCGATGGTTCTCATGTTGCAAGGGTATCGTTCCGGCGACCTTCCCGCCTTGCGGGCGGGACGTTCTAACCAGAACTGATAGTGTGGTAGGCGGAACAGGATTTGAACCTGCGACCCTCGGCTTGTAAGGCCGACGCTCTCCCACTGAGCTATCCGCCTTTGTTGCAAAAAATTTAGCTAACAGCTTTATCGGCCTTTGTCAAGGTAATTTGCCTTGCTCAGTGGGCGATTAAAGCGGACTCTGATGTCTCTTCCGTTTGGGCAATGTCTGCGAGGCAAAAGGGCTCACATTCCTCATCAGGTGCAAAGAGGGCTTCCCCCTCTTTCAGAACAAGGGCCTCCCTAAGGACTTCATCCATGTGCTTCACTAAGACCAGCTCGACTTTTTTCAGAACCTTCTTGGGTATTTCCTCTATATCCTTTTTGTTTTCAAAGGGTATCAGCACCTTGGTCACATGCCCCCGATGGGCGGCTAAGATTTTTTCTTTAAGACCGCCTATGGGAAGGATCCTTCCCCTAAGAGTTATCTCACCGGTCATGGCGATATCACGGTTGACAGGTCTTCTTGTGAGCGTCGAAACAATGGAGGTGGCAAGTGTGATACCGGCGGAAGGGCCGTCCTTGGGAATGGCACCCTCGGGAACGTGGATATGGATGTCGATCTTCTCATAGAAGTTATCGGGAAGCCTTAATTGCTTTGCCCTTGACCGGACATAGGTCAGGGCGGCCTGGGCCGATTCCTGCATTACATCCCCCAGCTTTCCCGTGAGGGCCAGGTTGCCCTTACCGGGCATAATGGTGGCCTCCGTCTGTAGGAGTTCGCCCCCCACATTCGTCCACGCCAGTCCCGTGGTCACACCGACCGTGTCCTTTTCTTCGGTGCGCCCGTAATGGTACCTCGACACGCCGAGATATTTATGTATTGACTGGGCCTTTACGGAAATTTTGCTATCCGTGCCTTGTTTTACCACTTCCCTTGCGACCTTGCGGCAGATGGAAGAGATTTCGCGCTCCAAATTCCTGACACCCGCTTCCCTGGTGTAGTTTCTGATGATAGTAAGTATGGCTTTGTCCGTAAATGACACATTTTCCTCTTTAAGCCCGTTTTCCCGGATCTGCTTTTTTACTAAAAACTGCTTTGCAATGTTCAGCTTTTCCAGTTCCGTATACCCGGGTAACCTGATAATTTCCATCCTGTCCTGCAGGGGTGGAGGGATGTTGGGCAGGTTGTTGGCGGTTGTAATAAAAAATATATCGGAGAGATTATAATCCAGGTCAAGGTAGTGGTCATTAAATGCCCAATTTTGTTCCGGGTCCAGTACCTCTAAGAGGGCCGCAGACGGATCACCACGGAAGTCGGTGCTCATCTTGTCCACTTCATCTAAGCAAAAGACCGGATTGTTGGTTTTTGCCTTTTTTAAGAACTGGATGATTTTTCCCGGCATGGCCCCGATATATGTTCGTCTGTGTCCCCTTACTTCGGCCTCATCCCGTACCCCTCCTAAGGAAAGACGGACAAAATTTCGACCCGTGGCCCTGGCCACCGACTTGGCAATCGATGTCTTGCCGACTCCCGGAGGACCCACGAGACAAAGGATGGGACCTCTTATTTTTTTTGTCAGGCGCTGGACGGCTAAATACTCGAGGATCCTCTCTTTCGGCTTCTCCAGTCCATAGTGGTCTTCATCCAGGATGATTTCAGCCTCTTCAATGTCCGGTTTGTCTTTTGTTTTGTTATACCACGGAAGAGCGAGAATCCAGTCTATATAGTTGCGAACTACCGCAGCCTCTGCCGACATGGGAGACATCATCTTTAGTTTCTTGAATTCCTGCTTTACCCGCGCGTTCGCTTCCCTGGATAACCGTTTTCGCTTGATCTTTTTCCTCAGTTCGTCAAGCTCTGCCTTGAAATCATCCTTGGTGCCCATTTCCTTTTGAATGGCGCGCATCTGTTCATTTAGATAATAATCCTTCTGGGTCTTTTCCATCTGCTTCTTGACCCTTGTTCGCAGGCGATGCTCAAGCCCAAGGACATCGATCTCCTTACTAAGTGCCTCAAAGAGCTTTTCCAGTCGCAGGTTCAGATCTTCGATTTCAAGAAGTTCCTGTTTGTCGCGCACGCTCAGGGGGAGGTGGCCCGCGATAGTATCACACAAACGGACCTGGTCCTCGATGGAGGTGACCGTGGAAGCAATTTCCGGTCCTATCTTGTTGTTCAGCTTCGCATATTGTTCGAAGCTGGAATTGATGCTTCGAACAAGTGCCCTGGTCTCAAGGTTAATCTCTTGCCCGGCCGGAACTTTGGAGACCTCGACCATAAAAAAATCTTTTTTGTGCAGAAAATTCTCTATTATGCCCCTTTCTTTCCCTTCGATCAGGGCCTTGACCGTGCCATCTGGCAGTTTCAACAACTGAAGAACGGTGCCAAGTGTGCCGAAGAGATAGATATCCTCGGGAGAAGGATCATCTGTTTTCGCGTTTTTCTGCGCTGATAAAAATATCTCCTTCTGATGGGACATGGCGTATTCAAGTGCCCTGATGGACTTGTCTCTTCCCACGAACAGCGGCACAACCACATTGGGAAAAATAACCACATCCCTGAGGGCAAGAAGCGGGTAGTAATATTTATCGTCTTGCGATAATTCGGTTTGATCCTTTTTAGTTACATTAAACATGGCTTTGACCGTATTCTACCTGGGTTTCATAAAGTAAAAGGGGAGATTCATCCTTTGTTATGACCTCTTCACTAATGACACATTCGCGGATACCCATGGTTGAGGGGATGTCATACATTATATCCAACATGACGGATTCAAGGATAGCCCTCAGGCCCCGCGCGCCGGATTTCCTTTCCAGGGCGTCTTTAGCAACGGACAAAAGGGCTTCATCGGTGAATTTGAGTTCAACTCCTTCAAGCTCAAACAGTTTTTTGTACTGTTTGATAAGTGCGTTCTTGGGTTCCGTCAGGATCCTGACAAGGGCATCCATGCTTAACTCGTCCAATGTGGCAACAACAGGGATCCTTCCGATAAACTCCGGTATCAGACCGAATTTGATCAGATCTTCGGGCTTGACAAGGGGCAGGACCTTATTGATATCTTTTTCCCCCTTGATTTGAATATCTGCCTCAAAACCAATCAACTTGCTTCCGATTCGATTTCTGATGATCCTGTCCAGTCCATTAAAGGTGCCTCCGCAGACAAAGAGGATGTTACTGGTATCCACTTTAACAAAGTCCTGTTGAGGGTGTTTTCTGCCCCCTTTGGGCGGCACGTTGGCTAAGGTCCCTTCAATTATCTTGAGGAGTGCCTGCTGGACCCCCTCGCCTGACACGTCACGCGTTATGGACGGGCTGTCTGATTTCCGGGCGATTTTGTCGATCTCATCGATATATACAATCCCCCTGCATGCTGATTCCACATCATAATCCGCCATCTGGACCAGGTTCAGGATAATGTTTTCCACGTCTTCGCCCACATAACCCGCCTCTGTAAGGGTTGTGGCGTCGGCAATTGTAAAGGGCACTTTTAATATCCTGGCCAGGGTCTGTGCCAGAAGGGTTTTGCCCGAGCCGGTTGGTCCGATCAGAAGTATATTACTCTTCTCGATCTCAACCCCTTCCATGTCCACTTTGGTGTTGATCCGTTTGTAGTGGTTGTGAACCGCAACGGAAAGGATTTTCTTGGGTTTTTCCTGCTCAATTACATACTGGTCCAGGATTTCCTTTATCTCGGTGGGTTTTAATAATTGTCCGGCGCTATCTTCTTCACTTTCCTGGCCGTATTCTTCGCCTATGATTTCATTGCACAACTGGATACATTCATCGCATATATAAACGGACGGTCCTGCGATCAGTTTCTTTACTTCGTCCTGACTCTTTCCGCAAAAGGAACACAACAGATCATCATTTGAATCATTGTTTTTGGCCATAATCACCTGCCTTTTACTTTTTAGTTAACTGGTCCTGCATTTCCCTTGTAGTGATAATCCTGTCTACAATGCCGTATTCTTTGGCCTCTTCGCTGCTCATGAAAAAGTCACGTTCAGTGTCTCTGCTTATTGTATCAAAATCCTTGCCCGTGTGTTCGGCTAAGATACGGTTAAGGGTGTCCCGTGTCTTCAGTATTTCTTTGGCGTGAATATCTATGTCCGTGGCCTGTCCCTGCATGCCTCCGAGGGGTTGATGAATCATGACCCTGGCGTGGGGAAGGGTGTATCGCTTACCTTTGGCGCCTGCGGCCAGAAGGAGTGCGCCCATGCTTGCGGCCTGTCCCATGCAGATTGTCGCGATATCCGGCTTTATATACTGCATGGTGTCATATATGGCCAACCCCGAGGTCGTGACCCCGCCCGGGGAATTGAGGTACAGGTTAATATCCTTGTCCGGGTCCTCGGACTCCAAAAAGAGCATCTGTGCTATGACGATATTTGCCATGTCATCCTGGATCTGCTCTCCCATAAAGATGATTCTATCCTTTAAGAGCCGGGAATAAATATCATAGGCCCGCTCACCGCGGCTTGACTGTTCAATAACCATTGGTATCAGCATTATATTTAGTCTTTCTCCTTTTTGTTATTATCTTCAACCTTTTCAATTTTGTCTACTTCAGTAATGTTAGCATGATCGACCAGGTAGTTCAATGTTTTTTCCTCTAACAGTTTTTCCTTTAGAGAGTCCACAAGGTTTCTTGCCTCATAATATTTCCGAAGGGTCGCGGGGTCCTGGCCCATGGTTGCGGCCAGATCCTTGTATCCTTCCGTCAGGTCTCCCTCTTCCACAATAATTTCGTCCTGTTTGGCAATCTCACCCAAGACAAGCATGTCTTTGACACGCTTTTCCGAGGCAGGCCTGAAGTCTTTCCTGATTTTTTCTTCAGATATCCCTGCTTTTTCCAGGTTTGAGCCGCTCCTTATGAGATTCTGCTTGATG
>JAFDDR010000209.1 GCA_019310785.1 Deltaproteobacteria bacterium | reverse complement strand
CTTAACTCCCTTATATTCTATGGGCAGTTCTTTTTGTCTTTCGAAAAGAAATTTCCTTAATTTAAGCTCATAGGCCAGACATTCCTCATAGGACGACTCTAACAGGCCCGGCCCGAGAATTTTGTGGACCTCAATAGCAGCACCTATAACTTTCCGTGTGAGGTCATTTATGTCCATGGTACACCATTAGAACTACGTTTTCACCACAGAGGCACAGAGGACACCGAGTTCCTATTTTTGCCCATCGGCCTCCGGCTCGCAGAGGTACACGACCCTACGCCTCTTAGAAGAGATAAGATGGGCAAAAATAGGAACTCGGTAATGTTACTGCCTACAGTCCAGTTCCTCGAAATAATAAATAAAGTTCGTTGGTTAAAAGGTACGCACAAAATACCCGCATAGTGGGTATCACAACGCTAAAGCGTTGGGATTGGTGGGGGTCAGGCAATGAATGAAATAAGCTCGCTTTTTCATTCGTTGCATTATCCCCACGTTAATTTTGAGCGTACACTCGAATTTTTTCCTACCCTCTGTTCTCTGTGCTCTCTGTGTCTCTGTGGTGAATATCTTATTATATATTATCGAAGATACTTTTTATATAATTTATCGTCGCATCAACCCCTTTAACGGCCAGAACAATGCCGATGGCAGACAGGACAAAACCCATACCCACAGAGGCATATGCCATGATCTGCTTCCTTTTGATTATTCTTAGTTCCCTATCGGTGTATCTAATTGGCATGCTGATCAAAATTGGTATATCGAGTTCTTTTTCCGCCTCATCAGGGGTCTTGTAGGATGTGTCCGTATACTCCTTCAGATAGGCCAGCCCGCTACCTAAAGCCAAACCCAGTACCAGGGTCAACAGAACAATTTTATTGACATCAGGCTTTACCGGCCGAATCGGAATTTTTGCCGGGTCAATTACCCTGAACTGCTCACCTTTCTGTTTCTTTTCCATGCTCACGGCTATCTCGGCTTCAAGTTTTCTGTTCAATAATGAATTATAGAGTTCCTTCAGGTTTTCATAATCGCGTCGTAAGGAGAGCAATTCCTGTTCCCTTTTGGGGGTTTCCTCCACCTTGGCCTGATACCACTTCACCTGGGAGTTTACTTTCTTTAGCTCGGCCCTGAGACTCCGGAGTTCCAGCTCAATATCCCGTATTTGCAGCTTAAGTGCCTGACCAGCGGCTGTTAATGCCGGCTGCTCCTCTTCTGAATTGGAATCAACCTCGGTTGCCTTGTCTTTTAATTTATCAATCATTTTTTTAAGGCGAATCACATCCGGGTGTTTTTGAGTATATTTGGCCTCAAGAACGGCGAGCTGATTTTTTAGAGATGAAAGGTCTCCTGCCTCTTCACCCTGATCAGGCAGGGAGACGCGCGCACTCGGTCTGCTCTGTTCTGCTTCGGCTATTCGCTGCTGAATAATGATTTTTCTGTTTTCCGCATCTCTGAGGTTACTGTGGAGTTGATCCAACTGGGCCTGAAGTCTTTCGAGAATACTGAGATTCGTTTGAAGTTGTTCCGGCAGTCCCCCCATGAATTTTTCCCGGTATATTTTAAGCTTATCTTCCTTTTCCATCAGCCGCCTTTTTACCGATTCAAGCTCATCAGCCAAAAAACCGGAAGTTCCCAGGGCCTGAGATTCCCTGATTTTAAGATTTTCTGAGATAAAATTGGAGGCGAGGGTATTGGTAACATCCATGGCTTTTTTAGGGTCCCTGTCACTGAAAGAAATGGCAAAAGCATTTCCGCCCCTTCCTCCCCTGGCGATGTCAATTATGATCCTTTCTCTAAATAGCTCTACTTTTTCCTCCAAGATTATGTTGCTATCGCCAGGATCGGTGTATAATTTAAACTCTTGAATAATCTTCTCCAGGTTTGTTCGACTGGTCACCTGCTGGGTAATCGTCCTGAGCCTGTCCTCTACATTGCTTGAGACAATTTCTCTCACATAATCTTTCGGCACCTTTTGTGCCTGCACAAGGATCAAGGTTTGTGCCTCATAGATCTTAGGGGTTATCAGGGCATAAGTTAATCCAGCTAAGACAGTAAGCAGAAAAGGCATAATGATCCACCACTTTCGCCTCAAAGCCATGTCCAGGTATTTTGTGATGTCAAAATTTTCCATGAGGATACAATCGCTCCAAGATTCTAAAATATCTCACCACAGAGGCACAGAGAACACAGAGAAGAATCTTCTTTTTGCCCATCGAGAGATGCGATGGGCAAAAATAGTAACTCTGGTGTGTTATTGCCTACCGTGCCAACGGCTTTATGCAATAAACAAAATAAGCTGTTTAGGATGAACGGTCAAAATCCCAGCAGCGCTGGGATTCCAGTGCTTTGCACTGGAATTAGTGGGGGTCAAGAAATGAATGAAATAAGCCAGATTCTTTCATTCGTTACATGATCCCCACTTCTATTTTGAGCGTCCATTCGTTCCTTTTTTCCGTATATCAGTTCTCTGTGGACTCTGTGCCTCTGTGGTGAATAATTGCTCCGCCTTCTAGTCCCTTATACATCACCATCTATACAGCTTGCTTGCGTTCAAAATCAGCATTACTCGATTGTCTGAATAATCCCTTATATCGTTGTCATCATCTCTTTCTGCATGAGAATAATCTAAGGACAACGAAAACCATCGTAGGAAGGCCCATCGTATTCCGCAATTTCCCCGCCAGGCTTCCCGTTTCCCACTCCCAACATCCTTGTCAAATCTGTATGAACCGCCCACATAGCCGCTCAAGGATTCCAGTAGCTGATAGTCTGCGTTTGTATCTACGCTCCAGTACCGGCTGAAGCCCCTTCTTTCCGCATCAAGATAGTTTTCATCCCAGCCGCCGGTTCCTCCAACGGTTATGCTGCCCCGCTCAAACCGTTTAATGAGTGAGGCATTGTATGTGTAACCGTTTTCGTCATCAGACCGATCATTCTTTTGAATGAAATAGCCCCCCTCAACAGTAAGAGACATATCCGGAGAAAACTGATGATCAAAACCGACGGATCCTGTATGGACGTTGTAGTCCTCTGAAGACCCGTCAAAATCACGGGTCGCAAAATCATAGCCAATGGAACCCCTGGTATGAGGAGTGAATCGATAGATGTATGTGATGCCTGCGCTGTGCCCAGTATAATCATCCCCGGCAATTGAATTATCATCCCGCCAGAAGTCGGCCTTTGTATATCCATAGTTGAGTTCCATCCCGTTTTTCACATTAAACCAATAGGTTACATTTGCAGAGGGGTCCTGGGTCCTCCCGTCATCCACGGTCTTATCCTCATTTTCCAACTGGGACTGACCATAACCAACGGTCAACTCATTTTCAGGACCAAAAAGATAGCGCAGACTGATCAGGGCCGTATTCCTCTCATAGGTATTTCGGGTATTTCTGACACCTTCTATGTCTTCTGTATCCTCAAGGGGGTCTTCCGATTTCATATACGTATCGGTAAGGTCGAAACTCAGATGTTGTGTCAGGTCCTGTCCAAAAGTTAATGTCCCGGAGTGTCTCACCGTATCATTTTGATCCTCCTTATCGTACCAGACAAAGCCGGGCGCATAAGAGAGTTCAAGATGACTTTTTTCGGAGACCATATTTAAGTTGAAACCCGGCGTAACCGTGGTGATATAATCTGATTTTTCATTAGTACTGTTCAAATAGATATTGTCGTCATAAACCTCACTAACGGAGATGGACGGAGTAAAATCAAAATGATACTTCGCAAAAGCCGTAGGCGAAAAGCCAAAGAGCAGGATCAGCAAAAAGCAACCTGTTTTTGCTTTTAGGGATAGTTTCATGATAAAAACCCTTTCGCTTTCGCAGGTTAAAGTGTTATTTCGCTTCATAAAAAAATCCTCACCTCAGAAGCACAGACTTTATTCACCACAGAGACACGGAGGACACCCCAGCTAAATAGGAAAAAAGAAATTTAACGGGGCAAGCAGAGAAAAATCTTTTTTTGCCCATCGAGAGATGCGATGGGCAAAAATAGGAACTCTGGTGTGTTATTGCCTACCGTGCCAACTGCTTGATGCAATAAACAAAATTAGTTGTTTAGGATGAACCGTCAAAATCCCAGCAGGGCTGGGATCACAACTCTAAAGCGTTGGGATTAGTGGAGTTCAGGGAATGGATGAAATAAGCTGGCTTCTTTCATCCATTCGATGTACCCCACGTACATTTTGAGTGTGCATCCTTTCCTTCTTTCCGTATATCACTTCTCTGTGTTCTCTGTGCCTCTGTGTGAGATAATTTTTTCACGCCCAGCGGGATCTTCGACAGGTCCAGGAATTAAGGGCTGCTTATCCTTTCCTTATCCGACATACCTCTCAGAATATGTTAAAATACCTTCTACACTTTTTAAAAGGATTGGCGTTAGTTCCAGAACCAGCTCAAATATCTCGTAAATTGTCTCTGATTTATATTCATGGGCGATATCGTTTCTTAAAATGCGAATCTCAACAAACTTATCCGCGGATTCGATAACACCTATTTTTTCAGCGCGGTTGATCCTGTCTCGCACGGTCCCGGCCGATTCAAGATTCAGTGTATCAAAATACCTGAATATTTTCTGAATAATGATATCGCTCAATCTCGCAAACCTGCTTGTCAAGGCTTCATAGCTTTCCATTTCTTCATAAGTTAACCCTGTTTTTACTCCAATCAAGGAGCATTTATCGTAAGAGTATTGCAGGATATCTCTTGCGTTCTTTAACGTGACAATATTCATTCGAATCGTATTCCTTGTTCTAAAGCTAAACGGACAAATGGATCTGCATTATCTTTTGCGATAATAAGGTCAATCTTCTGTTCATCTATATGTTCAAAAATTCTTTTCTTTATTTTGATTTTATCGCTAAACGTTAGATTTTTAGAAATAATAAGTAGATCAATATCCCCACCTTTCCGGCTATCGTCCGCCCTCGATCCAAAAAGGTAAATCGCTGCATCGTGATCGAGCGAATAGATCGCTTTTTCAATTGCCTGAATTTCTGAATTTGTCAAACGCATATTTTTTATCACACCCGCTCACTCCGTTCGCTTGAGGCACAGAGATCACAGAGAAAAACAGAGG
>JAFDDR010000037.1 GCA_019310785.1 Deltaproteobacteria bacterium | reverse complement strand
TAACATAGATTTTACGAGCACGATAGGAGCGGGTGGCGCGCTGAGCGGTCTGAGCGTGGTATCGGCGGCAACGCTGGATTTTGACAACACGGTTGCGGTTGATGATGAGGGTATTGACATCAACGCGGATACGGTTGACTTTTTAAACACTGTGACGACGACGACGGGCGGAACTGTGACGATTGACAATGCAGGTCTTCTGACAATAGCTGTGGGGGCGAACTTCAATCTGGACGGTGCATTCATTCAGGACAGCAGTGCTGATACAGGTACGACGGACCTTGATGATAGTATTGTGACGACGAATGATGACATCAGCTTTGCTGAGACTGTGACGCTGACGGCTAATGTGGCCGTGAATACGGGCGCCGCTGGTGGTGGCAACATCCAGTTTGCCGACACGTTAGACGGTACGGTAGCGGGAGCCCAGACATTGGATCTGACGGCAGGTACAGGCAGCATTGACTTTGATCAGCAAGTAGGGAACGGGGTACAGCTCGGGGCACTGACTATTCACAGCGGTTCAGGAGGTGTTACGGCGGCGAATTCGATAGATGCGGTATCCATGTCGATAACAGATGGCGGGGGCGTAGACCTGAACGGTGCGGTGACAGCGCCGGGCGGTTTTGCAAGCGCCGGTACGACGTTTAACAATACGGGCGGGCCCATAACCACTACCAACAATCCGATCACCATAACGCATACCGGTCTTGTCACCCTTGGAGGTGACCTGACCTCGGGGGGCGGCAACGTGGCCGTGACGGGCGTGGGTGTGACCCAGTTGGCGGCCCAGACAATCAATGCGGGAGGCGGCACCATCCTGGTGGACGGGGATAACGGGGCCATCGACCTGAACGGGACCCTGACCACCACCAGCGCGGCCGGAAATGCTGTCACAGTGCAGGATGCAGGTAATGTACAGCTTGGCAACGTCAACGCGGCAAACGGAACGCTTCTGGTGGGCATAGGAGGCGACATAACCGGTGCGGTGACCCAGAATGCGGGCACTGTGCTCAACGTGGCCAACATGGTGGTGAGCACGGCAGGAAATGTGACCCTGGACAATGCCAATGATTTCACCGGTACGGTGTCGCTTAACAACACCGCGGCCAACGCCATGTCCATAACGGACGTCAATGCACTGAATTTTGCGGCATCCAACATGAACAATTCCACGCTCACGGTCAACGCGGTGGGCATCACCCAGACGGGCGGGGCTGTCACCAACGTGGGGAATGCGATTTTCAACGGGGCTGGTGGGGCCATCGATCTGACCAATGCCGGAAACAACTTTACAGGCACGGTGGTACTCAATACGAACGCAGGTTTTAATGCGGCAGTTAGCGATGCCAATGCCCTGACCCTGATCGCATCCAATGTTGGCGGCGCGATGACCGCGATTGCAGGCGGTGTTCTTAACATAAACGGTGATATAACCGCCACGAACGGGTTTGTAGCAACATCGGGCGGGAACACCAACCTTAACGCCAACGTGACCACCACGGGCGGAAACGTTGCGTTCAACAGTGCAACATTGCTGGGTGCTAACACGGCAGTGGATACAGGTCCCGGAGGCGGGAACATCACCTTTGTCGGTGCTTTAAACGGCACTCAGAATCTGGACCTGACCGCCGGTACGGGCGATGTCACCTTTACCGGGGCAGTGGGAGGAGGGACCGTTCTTGGCAACCTGATGGTCCACAGCTCCGGGACTCTGACGGCAGCAGCTATTACTGCCGCGCTAATTGACATTACCGGAAATACTGCGGTCAACCTGAACGGCAATGTGAATGCTACAAACACCTTTACAAGCCGCGGGGGCGATTTTAGCCTGCCGGGCGGCACGATTAACACGAGTAACACTGATCTTTTAATTGCAAACACCGGGGCTGTGAATGTTGCGGGCATGTTGAACGCGGGAAATGCAACAGCCGCTTTTGGCAGCCTTGATTGGGCATCCTCCAATACCAGTGCAACCATAGCCGGTGGTGGGACGGTTAGAGGAAACACGATCATTATTGGAGGGAATACGGTTGGAACAGATGCGGCTATTGGTAACTGGGTGCTGCAAGTTCAACCGGCTTCTGCAAGCAACATATTCTTTAATCTTGGTGAGACCGGTGGTGTTTCGGGGAATGTCAGCCCGATTGGCTTCGCCGGCGCGGACGTTTCGCTGGATCAGATAAACGCGGCAGGTACATTGACAATAGGCAACGTGGTCTTTGGTGCGAATACCATAGATTTTGGTTCCCTGCTCACATTGTCATCCCAGCAGGAAATGCTTGAGAAATTGTTGCGCGCAGCGGCAACGGCAGAGTTTTTCATGAAAGCGCCCCTGTGGATTGATATCCTCATGGAGGAGGAAGAGGAAGAGGAGTGCGACCCGGATGATGAGGAATGCCTGAAGAGAAAAGGGGAGAGGGAGACTTCATGGTTGGCGCCCGATTCTCTCCGGCCCTCCAGGCTTGGCGTTTACAGACCGACACTTTTGTATGAAGAAACAGAGGCCGGTGACCTGGTTATCCAGCTTTCTTCTTTGAACTGAAAAAATAAGCCGGCTCATTTTTTCAATTAAAATCCCTCCCTCCCCATTTATTAAAGGGGGAGTGATAGTTGTTATAAGGAGTAAATAAGGAAATGAGAATAAAAAGCATATTAGCGATGACATGCTGCGTTGCATTTGGGTTGACACTGTGCGCTATTTCCCATGCAGGGGACAAGGTGGGGTTTATCAATCTCCAGAGGCTGGTCAATGAATCCAAGATGGGCAAGGCCGCACGTGCCGACATCCGGAAAATGCGCAAACAAAGGGAAGAGATTGTCTCCAATAAACTGTGGGAAGTCAATAACCTGAAATCGCTTCTCACTGAAAAGGGCGCCGGCATGGACCCTGTGGAAAAGCGAAATAAAATCGAGGCCCTTAGAAGGGTATACAAGGAGTATCAGAGACTGCTTGCGGACGCCAAGGAGGATATCCTGAGAGAGGACCGGGAACTGGTCGCCATTATATTGAAGAAGGCAGACGGCGTTTTGAAGCGGGTGGCAAAAAAGAGGAAGTATACCATTATCCTAAAGGACCCAAAGGCCATCGGTTATCTGGATCCGAGTGTTGATATAACGGATGAGGTTTTGAAGGGGTTGAACAAGAAGTAGGGTAATTACTCAGGTTGATAGGTTCACGGTTCAACGTTCAGGGTTAAGGACAATTTTGGGTTAGGCCTGACGACGAGGACGCTTTTATGGAACCGTGAACCCTGAACCAGATAACCTGTGTACTATTTATTTTTCACATGCGCAGCGGAAACCGAACAGGTAGCTGCTGTAATCGGGTTTGTACCTGTCCCTGTTGGACGAACGCAGACTTTCCGTACCCTCAATAAACGAACCGCCTTTTACAACATGTTCCTTGCCGGACGCTGGCCCGGAGGGGTTCTTTTCGGCCCTTTGACCCGTTCCATACCAGTCCTTGCACCACTGATAAACATTTCCCGCCGCATCATGCACACCATAAGGACTCTTTCCTTTTTCGTAGCTTTTCACAGCGGTTGTGCCGCCAATGAGATTGTCAAAGTTGGCCATGGTATCATCGGGGTCATGATTGCCCCAGGGGTATACCCTACCGTCAGTTCCCCTTGCGGCTTTTTCCCACTGGGCTTCTGTGGGGAGGTCTTTTTCCGCCCACTTGCAGTAGGCTGATGCATCATTGTAGGAAACCTGGCTCACGGGATGGTTTTCCTGTCCCTCGATCGGTGTAAGCCCGTCAGGCATTTTCCACGTTGCCCCCTTGATTTTTTTCCAGCGCCTTCCGATCCTCACCATTCCCCCGCCTGCCTTTTCCGCGTCCGTGACATACCCTGTTTCTTCAGCGAATTTCTGGAATTGTGCATTTGTAACAAGGAATTTATCAATGTAGTAGTTATCCATGTAGATTTTTTGCACGGGCTTTTCAGCAGAATATTTATCCGAACCCATTTCGAATTCCCCTTTGGGGATGACTATCATGATGCTTTTGTCTTTTCCGTAGGGGAGTTCAGCAGGTTTGCCCGGTTCGGTTTCCGTGACAGTGGCTTCCGGTCCAGTTCCAGGTTGCGGACCTCCGCTAAAATACTTATTATATGCAAAATAGCCCCCAACGAACAGGGCAATAACAACAACCGCGATTGAAGTTATCATCAATACGGGGCTTTTCTTCTTCTTTTTTTCGAAATCTACTTCACTTACAGGCTCGGGCTTTATGGTTCCAATATCAACTGCCTGGGTGGCGTCATCCGGGATCGGCATAGCGCCTTCCATTGCCTGCTGGAATTCCTTGAAATCCTTGAACCGGTCATCGGGATCCTTTTCAAGTGCCCTTGATATGGCCTGGCTGATCTCATGAGGCATGTCCGGCCGGTATTTTTCAGGCGAGTCAGGGATCTCGTTTAAGTGACAGAACATGATCTGGGAGGTCTCTTCCACCATAAATGCCCTTCTGCCGGTAAAAAGCTCGTAAAATACGAGGGCAAGGGAGTAGATATCCGACCTTGCATCAATAATTTTCTTAGGATCAAATCTTTCGGGCGGCACATAATGGACCGATAGCATCTTAGCCGCTGTATCATGGCTCGCGGTGGTGGAGATCTTTGCGATGCCGAAGTCCATGATTTTACTGTCACCGTTTTTATCAATCATAATATTGCCGGGCTTGATGTCCCGGTGCAATATCCCGTTTTCATGGGCATACTGAAAGGCCGCAAGCGACTGCCTGGCGATTTTGTTTGCCTGGTCAAGAGGCAACTGGCCTTCCTGATCTTTCAGGAGTTTTTTCAGCTCGAGGCCTTCAATATATTCCATGACAATGGCGTAATTGTTTCCGTCAGGGAAGAACTCCATGAGCTTGCATATGTTCGGATGATCCAGTTTGGCTAAAATCATTGCCTCGTGAAAGAATTTCTTGACCACCCTTGCATTGTCCAACACCTGGGGATTAAGAATTTTCAAGGCAACGATATCGCCCATGCTCGACTTTGCCTTCCAGACACTGCCGAATCCGCCTCTTCCTAATGATTTTATAATTTCATAGTCGCCTACCGTCTGGTCCATGATAAACGATTACCTCACGAGATTCATGATCCTGCTTATCAAACCGATTCTGTCCACCCTTGCTATCATTACGGTTATATTATCAGGTCCGCCGAGCTCGTTAGCCTTTTCCACCAGTTTCTCACATATCAGGTCCGGCTCCTTATATTCATACACGGCGCTCATAATTTCTTCATTTGAAACAACGCCGTGAAGGCCGTCACAGCATAATAGTATATGCTGATCCTTTTTTATTGTTTGTGGCTCAGCGGGCGCGTCCACTCTTAGTTTAGATTCAAGGCCGATTGCCCTGGTAATAATATTCCGTTCAGGGTGTGTCTCCGCCTCTTTCTCCTCGATCTGTCCTGCCTTTATCAGGTCCGCCACATATGAATGATCTTCAGTGAATTGTGTAATTTCGTTTTTATATATGCTATAACCCCTGCTGTCTCCCACATGGGCATAATACATCTTGTCCGGTTTCAACACAACAGCGGTGAGGGTCGAGGCCATTCCCGCTAAATTTATATCCGTATGGCCCTTAGCAACAACTTCTTCATTGGCCTTTTGAAATGCCTTTTCCAGCGATTCGGAAATACTGTGAGACAGATCTTTATAATACGTTTCAATGAGAACATCAACCGCAATTTTTGAGGCCGTAGCCCCCCCGTATCGGCCTCCCATGCCGTCGGCTAAGGCCAGCAGTATACCTTTTTTGCTGCTGTCCTCGGGTGAATGCCAGGCATGATAGTCCTGGTTTTCCTGCCTTTTCATTCCTACATGGGTTGCGCTGCCAATGGTGACGAATTCCATTACAATCCTCTTTACTTCTTTAATTCCGCGTACCTGACGGGCCAGACATTACCATATTTCTTTTTACTCAAATGTCCTGCTTTGCCGTACCACAAGGTGACCTGCCAGACGTATAAGGGACCGAATTTATGTTTTGTTTTCGACCAGTACCCGGTCTGCGTGGGGATATTGACAAAAGGATTCCCCGGTGGCAGGGAAGGATTTTTTCGTGTTTTATCCATGATAGCCTTCCATTCCTGGAGCGTGGGAAGCCGCCATCCCTCATAGCCCTTAAATTTGAGATTTTCGCAGTATTCTACAGCATCTTCATACTTTAGGGCAACCTGTTTGGGTGACTTTAGCCACATGAGGTCGCTATAGAGGTCTGTTACTGTCCCATCATCATTGTCTTTAAATCTTTTCTTGACCTCTCCGGTTATGACATCTGTTATGGTTCCGTCTCTATTACGCGTATAGCGTTTTTTAAGCTCGGCCACGGTGAGTTCAGAGGTCTTTGAACCACCTTCCACGCCATCCTCATTTTTGGCAACCATGTAAAATACCAGGTCCCCCGTCTTTTCTATTTTTTTCTTAAGGGTCCATTCGGTGCCGGAGCCGGTCATTTCATAACGATCTTTTCCTATTACAAGGGTTACGCCTTTAGCAGGGCTGTCTGTGGCGGCCGTGAAGGTGAATTCTTTTCCTGCATATCCTTTGGACGGGGTCACTTCCGCCTTTGCCACATTGATCAGGGCCGTGGGTCTCATTGCCGTTTTTATCTCACCCTGCTTTGCGAGGCCCTGCCTGCCCTCCTTGTTAACGGCCACCACCGTATATTTGTTGATGCCCAGCTTGTTTAGCTGGGTCAGGTATTTCCATTCGGTTCCGGCCCCTTCCATGGCGAATTTTTTTCCTTCAATCTCTACAGTTATACTGTCCGCCGGCTCGGCCGTATTTACCTTGATCAGATAACTGTCTCCCACGTATCCTTCGCCCGGGCTCACCACGCTCACGTCAACCGACACCACATCCGGGATGGGCAGGGGCCTCTTTTTGGTCAATATATTCCCGCTTTTTGCAAGGCCTTTCTTGCCCTTTCTGTTCAACGCGGCCACAGCATATTTGTTAGCGCCTAACTTGTCTATCTTGGCCGTGTATTCCCATTTGGTGCCTGCACCCTTCATGGCGAATTTTTTCCCTTCGATCTCTATGTATACTTCGTCAGCGGGCTCAGTTGTAATCGCCTTGACGAGATAACTGTCGCCCGTATATCCCTTGCCGGGGCCCACAACCTTGACATCGACCGATGCCACGTCCGGGATGGTCAGCAGTCTCTTTTTGGTGAGTATGTCTGCACTTTTTGCAAGGCCCTCGACACCTTCGAGGTTTTTGGCTATGACTGTAAACTTTTTCTTGCCCACCTCCTGTACCTTCCGTTTGAAGACCCATTTCCGGCCTGCTCCTTTCATCTTATACGTTACACCATCCATCTCTAAGGAAACGGCACTTGCAGGGTTGTCCGTTTTTACGGTAATTATGAATGCATCTCCGGCATAGCCTGTTTCCGGCGATGCCTTAACCTCTACAACGTTGACTGAACGGGCTTTGATGAGGAGCGTTCCGATCCTGGAACCGCCTTCAATGCCATCTTCGTTCTTGGCAACCATGGCGTAGGATATGGTCCCCAGATCCTTAACCTTCTTTTTCAGGTACCAATTGGTTCCTGAACCGGTCATATTATAGCGTTTTTCTTCAATAATAAGTGCCACACTTTTGGCCGGAGTGGCGGTTGTGGCTTTAAACCTGTACTCCTGCCCGGGATAGCCCTTTTTCGGAAGCACATCTGCCTTTACCACATCTATGGCCTCTCCAATGCGTTTCGCGATTGAGACCAGGCCGTCCTTTGTGAGACCCTGCTTGCCGTCTTTGTTCTTGGCTATGACCCTGAATTTGGTTGGACCGATACTGGCGAGCTGGGTCAGGTATTTCCATTCGTTAGTCTCACCCTGCATAAGATGCTTCTTACCTTTCAGCTCCACGTACACCTTGTCGGCGGGTGCACTGGTCTTGACCCGGATGGCAAAGGTTTCTTCAGTGTATGGTCTTTTTGGGTTCACAGAAATTTCTGCAACATTTGGTATGGGCAAGGGCCTCTTGCGGGTCAAGATACTTCCGCTTTTGGAAAGACCCGGTTTGCCCTCGCTATTTTTTGCCACCACCTTGTATGTGCTGGTGCCGATGTTAGCGAGCTGGGTAAGATATTTCCATTCGGTACCGGCACCTTCCATGACGTGCTTCTTGCCGTCTATTTCCACAAATACTTCATCGGCGGGCCCAGTAGTCTTGACCCGGATGGCAAAGGTCTGATCGGTGTAAGGCTTTTTGGGGCTTACAGAAATTTCTGCAACATCCGGGATGACCATGGGTCTTTTCCGGGTCAAAATATTTCCGCTCTTGGAAAGACCCTCGGAACCCTCAATATTTTTGGCAATGACGGCAAATTTTTTCTTTCCTATGCCTTTTATGCTTCTTTTGAAGCGCCATTTTAGCCCGGATCCTTCCATGGGGTATGTAACACCATCTATCTTGAGTGACACGGATTTTGCAGGCCGGTCTGCCCTGGCCGTGATCAGAAATTCATCTCCGGCATAGCCCGTGGCCGGCGCGGCCTTCACCTCGGCAATATCAACGAGAGGTGCTTTTACAACAAGGATGCCGCCCTTTGAACGGCCTTCGGCCCCATCCTCATTTGTCGCGATTACGGAAAAATCGAGGGTTCCTACTTCCTCTACCCTCTTAGTCAGATTCCATTTTGTACCGGAACCCATCATTTCAAATCGTTTCCTCCCCATTATCAACGAGACTTTTTGAGAGGGTACGTCAGTTGTGGCCCTGAAGCGAAAATTATTCCCTCCCCAACCTCTCTTAGGGGTTACGCGTGCATCTTTCACATTGACCAAATTGGCCACCCTTCTCATGGTCGTAAGCTGTACGTCCTTTGGCTTGCCCTTGATGTCATCGCTGTTTCTTGCGATTATCCTCAACCGGGTCGTGCCCAAACTGGCTATTTTGATGGCCTTTTTCCATTGGGTACCGGACCCTTCCATAAGGTGTTGCCGTTCTCCTGCCTCAACATATACCTCAAAGGCGGAGGCACTGGTTTTTGCCTGAAAAATGAATTTGTCACCCTGGTAGCCCTTTTTCGGGCTCACAGTCGTCTCCACCACGTCGACAACCGGAGGGGATATGACGCGCGTAATAATGAACTGGCCATCCTCTTCGAGTCGGGCCTTCCTGAGCCTGCCGCGCAAGAGTCTTGTCCCGGCTATCTTGGAAGTCTCAAATATGGCTTTTTCAGTGAAAATTAGGTTTTCAATATCAATAACCTTCAGCCAGTTATTTAAGAGCGCCCTGCGCAAGTAATAGGTGAAAAGCCCGAAGCCGTCAGTGCGTTTACTCCCGGGCCAGTGGCGATCGCCAAAGGCAATGATTTCCCGGGAAACGTTTAATGCCTTCTCTCTTATTTTTTCCGGATAACGCAGGTCAAAGGGGGAGAGTGTAATGGCCGACGGTTTGATCAGTTTACCTGAGAACATGGAGTCTGATATGATACAGACGCTTTTTGCCTTTAAGTCCTGGGAGGCAAAGAAATCCTTGCAGAGCTCCGAATGTCTCAACCATGTCCTTTTGGCTTTTTTTGATCCATCTTTCGGGATCCAGTAGGTCTCTCCCTTTTCGTCTTCAGTGCTCTGCCCGGAGAAAAAGACAAGGAGGTTGTCTTGTTCCGTGAGGTCGGACATGTATTTATCCAAAAGAGAGAAGATGGTCACTAAGGTGGGTTTTTCTTTTGTTTCGTCCGTGAGCAGTGTAATATTTTCTTTCTTGAAATCATATTTTTCCGTAAGAATCCTTGCGATTTCCCCGGCGTCTTTCGAAGGGCTCTTGAGGCTCGTCCACTTATCATAACGACTTATTCCGATAATGAGGGCATAATTGTGTTCCGCATTTGAACTCTTGTTTTCTGAGAGAGCGAGCAGACCTTTGGCAGCTAAACCTGCACAAAAAAGGACTAAAAAAATCCAGAGTGTTGTGGTAATCGATCTTGGAGTGATCATTAACATGAAGTCCTAATGGAAAGTTGGTCATTGAATAGCATCGTAACCCGTCACCTTGAGACCTTTGCAAAATGCCCCCTTTTGCCCAATTTCGGCGTCAAACTCAAATTTCAATCCTCGAAATACTCAAGGTATGGATGCCTGTCCCGCTTGACATCTTAAGCGGGGCGGTTGAAATTTTCGCTTTCCTTGAACTTGACCAAAATTGAGCATTTTTCAAAGGTTTCACTTTGAGACAGGGTCCAAAGGCCAAAATGCTCCTAAATATCTATTTATAGAATTTCAATGACTTGCTGTCAAGATACAATCAATAAACGATCACACTTGACAATATGGGTGGACTCCGGTTATATTTCCCTGTCATTCATGTTTGGTCTCTGTTTTTTTTATTTCGTTTTAGAAAATCACGTCCTCCCCCGCTTGACGGGATCTTCGATGGGCGTGGTCAGAGATAATGGTTCAGGATAGTACGAATAGCAGTTGACGATGAGGCATCATTTTGTCTATAGTATTAAAATTATCCATATTTGTGTGAGTGACCAATGAATTCAGATGGACACGTAAATATTAAGGTGGAGTCTTCCGGTCTTGTGGCAAGTGGGGTCTCGGATACCGGACATGTGAGGACCGAGAATGAAGACTCAATCTGGCTCGATAAGGCAGGACATTTCTTGCTGCTTTGCGATGGAATGGGGGGGCATGAACGGGGCGCTGAGGCGAGTCAGACAGCGATCAAGGTCATTTCCGAGTACTTGGACCCGCAACTGATGGCCGAAGAACTCCAGGATATCACCGGTGTGGATGGTGTCCCATCTGAAATAGCATGCCTTTTTTCTCTCGTAGACGAGGCTATCGACAAGGCGTCTTCCGCTCTTTACGAGCGCAACCAGGACCTGAATCTTGAGCGATATATGGGGACAACCGTTGTGGGTCTGGTCCTGGTTGAGGGTGAATACGTGCTGTGGTTTCACGTTGGGGACAGTCGCCTGTACAGGTGGAGAGATTCTGCTCTGAAGCGTCTGACAGTCGATCACTCCGCACATGAGGAATGGGAGAGTAACGGCAAGATCGGCCAGGAACCCGGCAAGAACGTTATTACAAGGGCCATCGGGCCTAACGTAGCAGTCGTTGCAGATATTGAATGGGATAAATGGCAGCAGGATGACATATACATCCTGTGCAGTGATGGACTTACCGATATGGTCACTGATGATCAGATTGCTAAGATATTGAAGGGTGCAAATGACGTGGAGAATATTGCAAAACTATTGGTTGATGCTGCCAATGATGCCGGCGGCAAGGACAATACCAGTGTAGTGGCCTGTAAAGTTTAATTAAACGAAAGAGTTTATCACGGAAAAACAGTATGACGACTCGAGAAACTGATACGCTTGCGATTCTATTTGCTGACATTGCTAAGAGCACCAACCTATATGAAACCTTAGGTGATAAAATCGCCCAGAACCTTATAGGCACCTGTCTTTCTCTTTTTTCAGACGTGACTGCTCGGTATCATGGTACGGTAATCAAGACGATCGGCGATGAGATAATGTGCACGTTTCCGACGGCCGATGATGCGGTTGAGGCGGGAATGGAAATGCACCAGGAGCTTGAAGATTTGACTGTAGAGGACATTCCCGGTTTTTCTCCACCGAATATTTACGTTGGGATCCAATGGGGGCCGGTTATAAAGGAAGGTAACGATGTTTTTGGAGATGCGGTCAATGTGGCCGCGCGTATGGTTGCCCAGGCAAAACAGCGCCAGATCATCACCACGGAAGAGACGGTTGCTGAGCTGATGCCTGAGCACCGGGAATCGGCCCGTTGCATCGATAAGACTACGGTCAAGGGAAAGAGTGGAGAGATCAGCATCTACGAAGTGGTATGGGAGCGCCACGATGTGACTGTCATGGTGGAGGATTCCTTAGATGCCATGACCTTGAAAGCCCGCATGGAGATACGATTTCATGATCACTTGGTTGAAGTCGATGAAAACATGCCCAGCGCTTCATTAGGACGCCAGAGCCACAACGAAATAGTGGTGAATGACAATCGTGTTTCCCGATCGCACGCTCGCATCGAATACCGCCGGGGCAAGTTCGTGTTAATTGACCAGAGTACCAATGGCACTTACGTGGTTATTCAAGGGAAAAAGAAGGTCAACCTCAAAAGGGATGAAGCACAATTGTTAGGTAATGGAATTATCAGCCTCGGCCGTGAGGTTGACCCTGAGTCACCAACGGCAATACACTACGTCATCAAGATTTAAGACATTGGCATACCAATAATAATGTGCTAATCTAATCTGATCACCGAACCGCTCTCACATTATTTTCCCGCGAAAAGAGTCTACATCCTTATGCTTTATTACAACGAGGAAAGCTACGCCCTTTGGGCGTGGGAGGAGCTATGCGATTATTAGTATCAAGATCAGGACGGATTTTAATAAAAGGGGTTCTCTTTCTCTTGCTGATCATATGCACAGGTGCTGTTAACGCGGACTGTGCGGAACAAATTTATTACAGTATTCATGTGCAGTCTTTCAAGGACCTCACAAATGCGAACAGATACGTTAACGGGCTTAAGAATAAGGGCAAAATAGTCTTCTGGAAAAAGGCCGAGGTCCAAGGAAAGGGTTATTTTTTCAGGGTTTACTTGGGCAAATATAAAACAAAGGCGGAGGCCCTTGAAGTCTGGGAGAAATTGAAAGAAGAAGGGGCCGTGAGTTACCGTGGAGTCCATGAATTCCAAGAAGCAATACGGCCCGAAAAAGCAGACGACCACCCCAAAAAAACTGTCTCAAGTGGAAAGGATGTGGTTCAGACATCTGTTCCGGGTCGGGGAAAGGACCGTTTTGTGGACAACCGGGACGGTACGATTACCGATAAAATGACAAACTTGATGTGGATAAAGAACGGATGGAGACTCGATTTTGTTTCAGCCTCCCAGTGGCCGGATGCAGTGAAAAAGTGCCAAAAATTCAAACACGGAGGCTATACCGACTGGCGGCTTCCTACCATTGAAGAATGGAAAAGCCTGTTAGACACTAAGAAGCAATGTCCTGCCTTGGTTGAGCCGAACCCTTTTGAAAATATGATCGTGCATATGCCATATTGGTCCGAAACCGAATTTATTTACGGCAAGAAATATACATGCATAAAAACTGCGTGCCCCATTCATGCTTATACTGTTTTACTCTATTTCGGGAATGTTAATCACCAGAACAAGAAAAAGCGGGCATTTATATTGCCGGTACGTTCGATAAACTAAGATCGATAATCCTTTATGGTGCGGCCAAAGCTACGGGAGGTACTTCAGCAGATACCGGGATCGGTTTCTGAATGACGGAAATTTTCAGATAGCCCGAATATTCTTTACATTCATTTCTGAGCGAGCATTTTTCCTGGCAGATTCGAACATTTATGCGCGGTGCATTTCGTTTTTTGTGACACACAATATAATCGGCCATAAATTCCTCCATCCCTTAAATATGTTTAATTATAATTTAATTATAGAATTTTATATCAGAGATATTATTATATGTCAATAAATTATTAAAAAATGGTAACTGCTCGGGTTCACGGTTCAAGGGTTCATGGTTCAAGGTTAAAAAACGATGAATATAGACCAGTATGAAGATAAGGCAACCAACCGTGAACCGTGAACCTGACAACCCGAGTTACGAAAAATGATCAGATTTTTATACTTAAATACATTTGTTGCCATTTGCACCATCATTTTCTGTCTCTGGGCGTTGTTGCTCTCCCTTTTTGGCGCAAGCGGCAGTAAGACCCATTTTTTGGTGGCCGTGCCCTGGGCCAAGGTGATTCTCAAGGTTTGCGGCATCACCGTCAGGCCAAAGGGCCAGGAAAGAGTGGACCCCCTGGTGCCCCGCATTTACATGACCAATCACCAGAGCTATTTCGATATCTTTGCACTGTTAGCGTATGTTCCGGTGGGCTTCAAATTTATACTTAAGCAGGAATTAATGAGGCTCCCTTTTCTTGGCCCTGCCATGAGAAGGGCGGGCTATATAGGCATTGAAAGAAAAGACCCGAGAGAGGCCATTAAGAGCATGAATGAGGCCGCAGAAAAGATAAGGGCAGGCTCTTCGGTTGTCATGTTTCCAGAAGGGACCCGAAGCGTCGATGGTAGGCTTCTGCCATTCAAAAAGGGTGGTTTCAAATTAGCACTCAAGTCCGGCTGTGATATCGTACCGGTGTCCATAAGCAACAGCTATCGCATCGTTCCAAAGGGCAGCCTGAAAATCAATAAAGGAGTTTTCCATATTTGCATAGGCGATCCCATCCCGGTTAAAGGGTATAACAGGAAAAGTCTTACCCAACTGATGGAACGGGTAAGAGCGGACATGCTGAACCAGATGGAGGAAAGGTAAGAGTTGGCAAGAACATTGAGATCTCGTAAGGTGTTTAAGCTTTACTTTTTAGCATTATTGATCACCTTATTTCCGGTTTGCATGGTGGCCGGTAATGCCCTAGCATATATTATGCCCATAGAGCAACTCGTCGGTTTTATGGCTGCCAATTTCTCTAACTTCAAAACCTTAGTTGTGTTCCAGACCACCCATCTAATTAACCCCCGGTCACAAGGGCCTGAATCGGTCTTTCAGGAAAGGATATGGCTCAAGTCTCCCGGGTTCTATTGTTCAGAGCCGGTTGACGGCCGTCACAACCCTGATATGAGTTTTCGCAGGCTCCTCATGGCCGGCGACAGCAGGACGATTCTGGCTCTCTTATCCGAAATGGCCGTCAACCTTGGGTCAGTGACCTTTACCCGATTTGACGGGGTTATTGTCTATCGCATAGGGGATACGGGCATTGAAAATCCTAAACTTCTTATTGAAAAAGAGAGATTCCTTCCTCTGCTCCTCAGTTACCGGCGGCCGGCAAATTCAGGTGAAAAAATGGTGACTGTCAGGTTTGAGGAATACAGAAAGATAGAGAAGGGTTGGTATCCATACAAGATAGTCTATTCTGTGGGACATGACACGGAAGAGCATTGTTCTATCGAGGACCTTCAGGTCAACATACCCATCGAGCAAACGCTTTCAATCATCCCGGGACCGGGGGTCCGGTCGGCAGGGGGCACTGAAACGAAACCGAAGCCTGAAGAAGGTAAACGTCTGAAAGAGGTTATTGAGGCATTGAAAAAGAAATATCGGGAATAGAGCAATTGAAAAATGATGAAGAACTGCAATGTGTCAGAATAGCCGTCTCACTTCCCGTTAAGGGAACCTTTTCCTACGCAGTCCCAAAACGTCTCGCTACCAAAGCCAACGTGGGGTGCCGGGTTCTGGCGCCTTTTAAAAATCGAAATGTCACCGGGTACATTTTGGAAAAAATACACCGGGATCATGACGAAACCCTTAAAAAAATATCGGAAATCCTCGACCCCGAGCCGCTTTTCCATAAAGAGGCCGTGCCTCTCTTTGAGTGGATGGCCCGCTACTATGTCTATCCCATTGGAAGGGTAATTGAGTCAGCCCTGCCTGGCGGTCTTAATATGAAGCCTTACAAGACGGCCCTTTTGACTGAAAAGGGATTACAAGTCTTGCACACCCATTCCCCCGATTCCGAAGAAAGAAAACTCCTTTTGTGGATAAGGGAACATACGGGCAAACGCCTTCCCCGGCCCTTCCAGGAGTTCCATGGCCTTTACAAAAAAGGATGGATAACCGTCAAGGACCGGCTGAGCAAGCGACAGGCTGGCCCTCTGATGCGTAAGTTCGTGAGACCGAAGCAGGGTATGGATCTGCAGCAGGTCCTTTCTAAAAGGGGAGCGTCATCAAAGACAACAAATGAGGTTGGATTTTTAACTAAGGTTTTTAGTCCCGGTTCCGTGTTATTAAGTGATCTGAAGGGTGCGTTCACCAACGGGTCATATCTTGTCGGAAAATGGATAAAGAAGGGCGTACTGGAAACCTACCCAGGACCTGTGTACAGAAACCCGGCCGGAAAAATCATATTCCCGTCTCCTGCACCTGTCGAACTCTTTGAACAGCAAAAGCGTGCGCTTGTGCATATCCATGCATGTCTCGATAAAAGGGTTTTTTCTTCATGCCTGCTTCACGGTGTGAGCGGCAGCGGCAAGACGGAGGTTTACTACAGGGCGGTAAAGCATGTTTTGCGCTCGGGCCGGCAGGCTATATTAATGGTCCCTGAGATATCACTTGCCATCTACATGGAGAGTGTTTTCCTGTCACGTTTGGGCGAGCAGGTTGCCATTTTTCACAGCGGGCTCAGTCAGGGTGAGCGTTATGACCAGTGGATGCGAATGGTCAGGGGAGAAGTGGGCCTGGTCATCGGTGCACGTTCGGCATTGTTTGCCCCCTTGCCCAGACTGGGTCTGATTGTTGTGGATGAAGAACACGATTCGGCCTACAAGCAGGAGAGCAACTTCCGTTACCAGGCAAGGGATACTGCCGTTCTCAGGGCCAAGATGGAGAAGGCACTGGTGATCTTGGGTTCAGGGACACCGTCGGTTCAATCCTTTCAGAACACGATCACAGGCAGATATCATCTGCTTTCCATGCCGGAAAGGGTTGAGGCGCGGCCCATGCCGGATGTGGAGATTGTGGATATGAAGCCCCCGGAGGATGAGCAACCCGAAAACCCCATCCTCAGCCTGCAGCTCATTGAGGCGCTCGACAAAAACCTGACCGCGGGCAATCAGACCATGCTTTTTTTGAACCGGAGGGGATTTCATCGCCTGTTTCTCTGCCGATCCTGCGGCCAGGCAATCCGCTGTCCCAACTGCGACGTGACGCTGACCTATCATCTGAAAGAGGATCAACTATCATGCCATTACTGTGGTTTTTGTTCCGGAACCCTTGTAAAATGCCCTTCATGCGGTCGTGAGGGCTTGAGATCCTACGGATTCGGAACCGAGAAACTTGAACATGAACTTAAAGAGCTTTTCCCGAATGCACGAATAGGCAGGATGGACAAGGACAGCACCCGAAGGAAGGGCGAGGCCCTCCGGATACTGAAGAGGTTCAGCGACCATGAAACGGATATGCTTGTGGGCACACAGATGATCACCAAGGGTTACGATTTCCAGGGAGTTACATTGGTGGGTGTCATCGCTGCCGACCTTTCATTAGGGTTTCCCGACTTCCGGGCCGGGGAGCGAACCTTTCAGCTCCTG
Organism: Deltaproteobacteria bacterium; assembly: GCA_019310785.1. Lineage (GTDB taxonomy): Bacteria > Desulfobacterota > DSM-4660 > Desulfatiglandales > Desulfatiglandaceae > JAIOSR01. The sequence continues at coordinate 16,240 of JAFDDR010000037.1, read as the reverse complement.
TCGCAGGTGGCCGGAAGATCAGGGCGGGGCAGTCGACGAGGTAAGGTGATTATCCAGACCTTTAACCCTGAACACTACGCAATCCGCACGGCAACAGGACACGATTATTTGGCCTTTTTCGAGAAAGAAATGGAGCTTAGAGGGCAATTGGGTTACCCTCCTTTTTGCCATCTGGCATGTTTAAGGCTTAAGGGGAATAACAGGGAAAAGACGGCCGAGGCCGTTCGCCGTTTCAGCCTGGGTGCCAGGGGCATTCTCACTAAATGGCCCAAAAGGGGAAAGGAAATTCAGGTTCTGGGCCCGGCCGAGGCCCCGATTTCGAGATTAAAAGGAAAACACCGGTGGCAGATACTGATAAAGAGTAAAAGCGTTTCGCTTTTGCAGCATTTTTTGACCGAGATCGAGCGGCGTTATAAAAAGGGCCTTCAAACGAGTGGTGTGAATCTTGTTTTGGATGTGGATCCTTATCAGATGCTGTGACCTAAAGTGAGCAGTTCAAGGTTCAGGGTTCAAGGTTCAAAGGTTATAATCCATTGAAATCCATCCCATTGAAATCCATCAGCCATACAAGTTAAAAGTGTCTAAAGTGATCTAAAGTTCATAAAGTTATGGAGTCGCTTTGCTCCACTGATTTTATATAATTGACAGAATTCCTTAACTTTAGCTCACTTCAAACTCTTGCAGTTGAAAAGTGAAACATGCGTGTCGTCTCTGCTGAGGTATTATCCTTTGAAATCAGATAGTTAGGGCTTTTTAACCGTGAACCGTGAACGTTGAACCGCTTAACCTAGGTGTGATTCATTTCCCTGTCAGTAAGGCCGCAGACATATATCCTACCACACGACTGTGGTCGCCGGTGACATCCCCTGAATTGGCATACTTGAGGATCACTGCATGATCGGCTCCCAGCTTGCGCGCGATCAGCAAAGTCGTGATGACCGGTCCTGCGCCGCAGGCCTCACATTTTCCGGAGAGCAGGTCCTTTAAAAGACCCTCAGGGTTGAACCTTTGAACGTGTTCGATAAACTTGAGATCCAGGTCCTTGGCCTGGTTGTAATTGTGAAAGTGGGAAAGGTCAGTGCTGGCTAAGAGAAGGGTGTCCTGGGAATTGTCCAAGACCTGGATTAATGTATCGGCTAAGTCAGAGCAGGTCTTGATATCCTGTTCGCCCATGACGATGGGGACAATTTGAAAGTCGTGGAGAACCGTTTGAAGGAAAGGCAACTGGATTTCCAGGGAGTGTTCGCGGGCATGGGCCTTTCTGAGCCAGCGGATATTCGGGCCTGTATCTAAAAGCTTCCTTCCCGTTTCCTGATCAACTGGTACCATGCCAAGCGGTGTGTTATAGGCCGACTGGAGATTGACCGAAACACCCCTGAAGGCCACGCGATGGCTTGGACCTATAAGGACAACCCGCGTAAACCTGCTGCCTTGAAGGAGACGGTAGGCATAGGCAGCAACGCCCCCGGAATACCTGTGTCCGGCATGGGGCACTATAATAGCCTTTAACGTCCCGTCCAGAGAATGGACCCTGGCCTTTGACAGGTATCCATGAACGCTTTTGCTCAGGGCATCCTGGGTTCCGGGGTACCACGTGCCCGCCAGGATGGAGGTGCGGACGTCTTTGCGGGATTCTTCCCCTCCTGATACCCGGTAAGGGAGCAGACAGAGAGTGCAAAGAACAAAGGTAACAAGGCCGAAGGGCCTGGAGAAATATTCATACATTGATCAGTCTCCTAAATTTCTTGCATTATTATAGTTTGGTGGGATAAAAAAAGAAATCTTATTTTGTTATATTTTAGCTCTTACAGTAAAGTTGTATTGTTGTTCGATTTTTCAAACTGCTACAATATTACCTTATTTTTATGTTCGGGATTCAGTTATGATCATCGATTTTCATACACATGTGTTTCCTTCTTTTTTCAGGGATGAACGGCCCGCGTTTTTCTCCAGTGAACCTGCTTTTGAATCCATTTATCGCTCCCCGCAGGCAAGGTTAGCCGGGGTTAGGGAACTCATAAGGAATATGGATGAAGAGGAAATTCACAGGTCGGTTATTTTCGGGTTCCCATGGGAAAAGGCGGAAAACTACCACAGGCATAATGACTATATCATTGAAGCGGTCCATCTCTATCCTGATCGCCTGACCGGTTTTTGCTGCTTCTCTCCTCTCGCGCCCGGCGGATCGGAAGAGGTGGAAAGGTGTCTCAAGGCGGGGCTTTCAGGTGTCGGAGAATTAGCCGTTTACGGGTCGGGACTGTCATTCGAAGCGGTTCATGCATTGAAGGAGATTATGGACCTGTGTTTCCGGTTTGATGTGCCCTTTTTGCTCCACACCAATGAGCCTGTGGGTCATCAATATCCAGGAAAGTCACCTATGACCCTTGATCAGATCTATGGATTCCTAAAGGTATATCCCAAAAACCGGATTATTTTAGCCCACTGGGGAGGAGGGATCTTCTTCTATGCCCTGATGAAGAAAGAGGTGAGAGAGGTCCTCAAAAATGTCTGGTTTGATACTGCGGCCTCCCCATACCTTTATAGACCGGATATTTACAGGATCGCCGGCGAGTTGATCGGTTTTGAAAAAATCCTCTTTGGAACAGATTATCCCCTGCTTAAAGCGCAACGATACTTCAAGGAAATGGCATCAGCAGGCCTTTCTTCCCGGGCCATAGAACAGATTAAAGGATTGAATGCAAAAGAAGTCTTAGGGCTTTCCTATCCCTCAAAGCCGCCAGGCTAAGCTAATTTCCAATTGAGATATGATAAGTTCGATGCCTAAATTCCAAATCACAAGCACCAAATTTCAAACAATATTCAAATCTCAAATACCAATTACCAAAACAATGCAGCGTCATGATAGCTCAATAAGAGCGGTTGTTATCCAAAGATGTCCATATAAATTCGGATTCCCCAAAATATTGAGATGATGAGGCGCGTTTTGATATTGTAATTTGGAATTTATTTGTAATTTGTGATTTGTAATTTGTGATTTATTTAGTATTCAGCTTTGGATAGCTTTAGCCTGACGGTTATGCCCTACCCCCCTATTGATGACATCTGTCCGGGAAAGTGAATGGGATCATGGGAAGCTCTTGTATGTTCCAAGGGCTTATTAAATGCGGTTTTCAGGAAAATCTGCGCCACGTCATTGTCTGATGCCCCCTTCCTCATGGGACCCTTTAGGTCTTCCTCCTGATCAGATAGAAGACAAGGTCTCAAACTGCCCCTTGCGGTGAGGCGAAGTCGGTTGCATGTATGGCAGAAATGGTGCGTCAGGGGACTTATGAAACCGATTTCTCCCGGAGCCCCTTCAAACCTGAAACGCTCGGCCGGACCATCCAATGCGGTTTTGGAAACCAGGTCCAGTTTTCCCAGGCCGCCGAGTTTTTCTTTGATCACGGAGTTGGGAACATGATGCAGGGAATTGTCTGCACTTGCAATTCCAAGGGGCATATATTCAATGAATCTTATGTGGTAAGGGTGCGCTAAAGAAAACCTGGCAAAATCCAGGACCTCATCATCGTTTATGCCCTTGATGACCACCACGTTTATTTTTATGGGCTGAAATCCCATTTGCCTTGCACTGTCAATCCCTTCCAGGACCTGTTCCAGGCCGTCGTAGCCTGTTATTTTTTTGTATTTTTCTCTTTTAAAGGAGTCTAAGCTGATATTGAGTCTCTTTATGCCTCCGGTTTTGAGCTTCTCCAGGTTCTCCTTAAGATAAATTCCATTGGTGGTAAGCGCGACGTCCTTAAGACCGGCAAGACCGGTCAACCGGGGTATGATTTCACATAAGCCTTTGCGTACGAGGGGTTCTCCTCCTGTCAGACGGATTTTTTCAACCCCTAACTTTACGGCAATTCCGGCTATGCGCAGTATTTCTTCATAGGTGAGTATGTCCTCGTGCCGCAGTTTTGGGATGCCTTCAGCCGGCAGGCAATAAAGGCACCGGAGGTTGCACCGATCGGTCACGGAGATGCGCAGGTAGTTGAGCCGCCGGTTGTATTGATCAACTAATTGTTTATGATTGGTTTCCATTTATATTCTCGTTTGTTTTCAAAAAAGGACAAATTTATACAATCAAACTTAATTCGCTTAGCTCAAGCCTTATCATAATGGCTGAATTGCATGGTGAAGGTGCCACGGCCCTGGGAGGCTGATCGAAGAGACGTGGAATAACCGAACATCCTGGAAAGGGGCACACTGGCGGTAAGGGCCTGAACCTGACCTTTGCTGGTAATCTGCCCAATTTTTCCCTGCCTGGTATTCAAATCGCTTATGACCTCACCCATAAATTCTTCCGGGACCAGTACCTCTGCCTTCATGATGGGTTCGAGCAGGAGAGGAGCGGCCTTGTCACAGGCATTCTTAAAGGCCATGGCCGTTGCGATTTTGAAGGCCATCTCATCGGACGTCTCCTTCATTTGGACATTCAGGAGGGCCGTTTGCACGTCAATCACCGGATAGCCCATAAGTACACCGCTGGTTTCGGCCTCGGAAAGCCCCTGCCTGATGGCGTCTAAAAATTCTTCACTGAGATTCGGGTCCTCGCAATGGTCAACAAAACGGTTTGCCTTACCTCTCGGCATGGGAGAGACCTGAATCTTGATCCCCGCAAAATGCTGCTGTCCGGCGAGTTCCCGCTGAAAGACCTCCTCGTGCTCCGCGGATACTGTTATTGTCTCCCTGTACACTACCTGGGGTTTCCCCTGGTTCGTGTCCACTAAAAACTCGCGTTTGAGACGGCCGACAATGATTTCAAGGTGTAATTCACCCATACCGGAGATTATTGTCTGGCCTGTTTCCTCATCAATCCTGAATTTGAACGTGGGATCTTCATCCGACAGTTTGTTAAGGGAATCCATGAGCTTGTCCTGGTCCTGCACCTTTTTGGGCTCCACGGCCACACTGATCACGGGCTCGTTGAATTCAATGGGTTCGAGCAGAATGGGCAGGTCTTTGGTGCATAGTGTGTCTCCGGTCATTGCCAGCTTCAGACCCATGGCGGCAACAATATCGCCTGCCGAGGCATGGTCAATGCGTTCTCTCTTGTTGGAATGCATTTTAAGAAGCCTGGCCAATTTTTCATTTATACCCTTACCCGGGTTGTAAACAAGATCCCCTGTCTTAACGCTGCCGGAGTAAATCCGGACATAGGTCATTTTCCTCCCCTGGTCCATCATGACCTTGAAGGCTAAGGCGGAAAATGGTCCCTTTGCATTTGCCTGCCGGGTCGTCTCTTCGCCGGTAGAGGGAATATTCCCGACAACCGGTGGAATATCGACCGGAGAAGGTAAGTAATCAATAATCCCGTCTAAGAGGGGTTGTATGCCCCTGTTCCTCAAGGCCATACCGCAAAAGACCGGCACTAATTCCAGGTTGATAGTCGTATCACGTATGGCCTGCTTGAGTTCTTGAACTTCAATGTTTTTTTCCGAGAGATATTTCTCCATTATTAGGTCATTCTTATCTGAAACGGTTTCCAGGAGCAGGTCCCTGTACCGGGAGGCATCTTCCAAAAATTCCGGAGGGATGGGTTCCTCATCGTATTCAATGCCTAAGGTCTCTTCTTCCCATAGGATGGCCTTCATTTTAACAAGGTCAATAATACCCTTGAACCGGTGCTCCAATCCCATGGGGAGCTGGAGAATGAGCGGGATGGAACCGAGACGGTCCCGGATCATTTGTACGGCCCTGAAGAAATCCGCACCAACACGATCCAGCTTATTGATAAAGGCGATCTTAGGGACTTTATACCTGTCTGCCTGGTGCCAGACAGTTTCGGATTGCGGCTCAACGCCTCCCACGGCGCAGAAAACCCCTATTGCACCATCCAGTACACGGAGTGCGCGTTCTACTTCGATTGTGAAATCCACATGACCCGGTGTATCTATAATGTTGATAGCGTGCCCCCGCCATTCACAGGCGGTCACGGCGGAGGTAATGGTAATGCCCCTTTCCTTTTCTTCCAACATCCAGTCCATGGTGGCTTCGCCGTCATGCACTTCGCCCATCTTGTGGACGCGCCCGGAGTAAAAAAGAATACGTTCCGTGACCGTAGTCTTGCCTGCATCAATATGCGCGATGATGCCGATGTTGCGAGTTTTTGTGAGTTTTCCTGCCAATGCCATGTGAATCTTATGTTTTCCAATAAAATATAGTTAATCCTGCTGAAATGTCCGCCTCCCGCCTGTTTGACATGGAAGGTAAATCTAAGGTATCTTGCTTTACCTGTCAAGGTAATTGGAACTCATTTGGATCGGCACCCCGGTTGAATATGCTTCGCATTCAACAGGCAGAAATAAGATGAAAGAAAAACGAACAACCCGGGACCAGGAAGCCGTGCCCCGCACCTTAACCGGACAGAAACTGATGGATATGTTCGATCTCCTATTTGCTCACTTCGGCCCTCAGGACTGGTGGCCTGCCGAGACGGACTTAGAGATGATGGTTGGCGCTGTGCTCACGCAAAATACAAACTGGAAGAACGTGGAAAGGGCGATTGAAAACTTGAAAAGCAAGCATTTGCTGACAGTGAACGCCCTTTGTTCCATGTCCATCGATGCCTTGGCTCAGGAGATCCGGCCCGCCGGGTATTACAATATCAAGGCGAGGCGATTAATGAACTTAATTCATTTTATGAATGACCAATACGGAGAAGATCTTTCAGAATTTTTTAGGGATGAAACTCAAATAATAAGAGAAGGCCTTCTTTCTGTCAATGGGGTCGGCCCGGAAACCGCGGACAGCATACTTCTTTATGCTGCGCGCCGGCCAGTGTTCGTGATTGACGCCTATACCCATAGAATTCTGAAGAGACACGGTATGAGTGAAGAATATGCGACCTATTATGAATTGCAGGAACTGTTTATGGACCACTTGCCTGAAGATCAAGAACTATATAGTGAGTTTCATGCGCTTATTGTCCAGACAGGGAAGAATTACTGCAAAAGAAAGCCCCTCTGCCTTTACTGTCCTCTCGAAAAGTGGGAGCGAGAGTTTTGACAGCGGCAGGCCAATATCAACGGGCATCAGTTGTTACCCATCCATTAATGAAATAAGGGGACTATCAAGTGTCCAATTCAGAAATGAGCAATTTTTTACAAGGTCAAGGAGATTCGCGGCGCTGACCTGCCCCGAAGCAGGCGGGGGATTGTGAAAAAGGGCCATTTCTGGATGGACATTAGTTGACACTATCGGGCAATCTCAGATAGAGCGACAGGATGAATCCCATTAGTATGAGGCCGCCTGTCATGGCAATGCCTAAGGAAAAGGAACCTGTATCACCCATGATGCCGATTCCGATGGGAATGGCCCCGCCTCCTAAAACAAAGGCAAAGGGAACCGTAAGTGAGACTGCGACGTTTCGGGCGTTTGGCGGGCCTATGGAGGAGAGGGCAGCAAAACCGGGCGGGAAAAAACAGACCGCGATGATCGGCTGCAGGAAGACAATAGTTGTGATCCAGGGAGCCGGAGCTGCCCCAAGGAGGATTGTCATGAACCCGGTGAGCAGGAATGCCATTTCTATGGTCCGTCTCGGGCCAAGACGATCGTTTGCCCACCCTGCCAAAAATGCCATACCGATCCCCGGGATTCGCGAGAGTGCAATCAGGGTATTGGCCCGGTTCCGGTTTATTCCATGCTCTGTTATTAGATAGAGGGGAAGCATGGTATATACCCCTAAAGTGCCGCCGATACCGAGGCTGAACAGGAACATCATGATCCAGAAGGCGGGTTCGCGGAAAAGCGCTTTGAAGGCCGCAAAATTGGGGGGCTCCCCCGGAAACTCCCCGCCTCTGCCGAGGCGGGCAAAGGCGATTCCCATCAGAACAGACAGGCCCCCCAGGAACACGAGAACACCCCTCCATGAAAACCATGTGAGGAGGGCCTCGGATACCAAGGGTGCGGCCACAAAGCCCAAATTTGGCGCCAGTTCATGGATTGCAATGGCCTTGCCCCAGTGCCTGGGGCTGATCAAAGCGGTAAGGGTCGCGATACCTGAGGGAAGATAGAGCCCCGAGGCCAGTCCAAGCAGGACCAGTACCATGCGTGTTCCCCACAGGCTGTCGGTGAAAGCGATACCAAAAAGTGCCACGCCGACTGCCGTTGCCGAGACGATTATTGTCCTTTTGTGCAAAAGGCGGGAGGAGAAAAAACCTGATCCGAGAAGTGATATGAAATACCCTGCGGAAATCAACAGAAAAAGAGATCCGGCCTCGCCATGGCTCACCCCAAGGTCCTTCTCAATGGCGGGCATTAAGGGGGCCAGGATAATTCTTGAAATAAAGTTCAGGAAAAAGATTGTCGTCAAGAAGAGGAGGGGACCTATTTGTGAACCAAAAGAGGGAACCATTCCATCCTGTGTATTGGCTGAATCATGAAGGGTAGAGACGTTATCCAATTTTCATGTTCCTTAACGATTGTTCATCATTTTGTTGCCAGCCGTTCTATCCGCAGGTGGTCGTGCTCAGGCCGCGCATTCTCTAATTTAAGGGCTTGTAATAACATTGCTATTTTGGTAAATAAAACTTCCATAGTAATAGTTCAATGTCGTACGGCTGTCATCCCCACCTCCGTACTTGATACAGGGGTGAGGGGGGTGCCCCGACAACCCATACAACCCGGAGCCATTGTAACTATGAATATCTATCTAAAAGCCCTTAGAGCACCTTTCTTAGCCGGTTCCCTTATGCCGGTTATAATTGGCTCGGCCTTTGCCTTAACACAAAAAACATTTTCTTTCCCGCTTTTTTTGATCACTGCTTTTGGAGTGGCAGGGCTCCATTTGGGCGCGAACCTCTTAAATGATTATTTCGATGCAAAGGGGAGTGATCCTATTAATCTGCGCTTGACTCCATTTAGCGGCGGAAGCCGCGTGATTCAAAACAATGAACTTGCGCCTTGGGTCATAATGTTGATGGCTTTATTCTTTTTTGCTATAGGCCTGGCCGCCGGGATCTGGCTTGTCTTCATAGACAGGCCGCTCGTTGCTGTAATTGGTCTTATGGGGCTTGCCGCAGGATGGGCGTATTCAGCGCCTCCCTTACAGCTTATGTCACGTGGATGGGGCGAGGTCTTGATCTTCTTTGCCTTTGGCCCGTTGGTCACATTAGGAACATATTACGTGATGTCAGGTTCTCTGAGCTGGCCTGCCTTTGCCCTCGGGTTCCCACAAGGGTTTTTTATTACAGGGGTTATATGGATCAATCAATTCCCCGACTACCAGGCGGATAAGGAGGCAGGAAAGAAAAATCTGATGGTAAGATGGGGACCGGAGATTTGCAGATATCTTTACTGCATCATTATGTTATCAGGCTTTTTCTTTGTTATTTTTCTCAGCAGCTTTGTAAGCCTGTCGTACCTGCTCATGCTCTCCTTTATTGCCTTTCCGCTTGTATTCAAGGCTATGAAAATTTTGTGGAAAGAATACCTGTCACACGAGGGAGTAATACCTGCTCAGGCCTTTACAATCCAGACCATGGTCGCCCACGGGCTTCTTCTTTCTTTGGGGCTGATTTTGAGCAGGCTAATTGGTCTTTAGTATCTCAATTGGGCAAAAGGGGATGTTTTTCAAAGGTCTCACTCTTACAGTGACGTTGTAATATTGCTTGACCTTTCAAACTGCTAAAATATTATGCTTTTTAAAACAGGAGAAACAAAATGATCAGCCGATACACCCGTCCTGAAATGGGCCGCATCTGGGAGGATGAAAATCGATACGCCAAATGGCTCGATGTGGAAATTGCAGCCTGTGAGGCCATGGCGGAGGAGGGTCTTATTCCGGGGAAGGCCGTTTTGAACATCGGGGAAAAGGCGGCCTTTTCCGTGGAGCGTATCTTAGAGATAGAAGAAGAGACCAAACATGATATCATAGCATTCCTGACCAACGTGGAAGAACATGTGGGTCCTGATTCGAGATATATTCATCTTGGTCTGACCTCTTCGGATGTCCTGGATACGAGTTTCGCTCTCCTGTTGAAGGAAGCCATGGAACGGATCATTCAGGACGCAAGGGACTTTGCAAAGGTCATTAAGGACAGGGCCATGGAGCACAAGTATACGGTTACCATCGGCCGGTCCCATGGGATACATGCCGAGCCTACTACCTTTGGCCTTAAGTTGGCTGTCTGGTATTCCGAGATGAACCGGAATCTTAAACGACTTACGGATGCAAATGATATCATAGGCTATGGAAAACTGTCAGGGGCAGTAGGGACCTTTGCCAATGTATCGCCGAGGGTGGAGTCCCTTGTATGTAAAAAACTCGGGCTGAAGCCTGCTGAAATATCAACCCAGGTCATTCAAAGGGATCGCCATGCACAGTACTTCACAAGTCTTGCGATTCTTGCCGGAACACTGGAAAAGATCGCAGTGGAGATAAGGCATCTCCAGAGGACCGAGGTCCTTGAGGCAGAGGAGCCATTCGCAAAGGGTCAAAAGGGTTCGTCCGCCATGCCCCACAAGAAAAATCCGATCGGGTGCGAAAACATTTCGGGCCTCGCGCGTCTCGTGCGATCCAATTGCTTAGCTGCCATGGAAAACATGGCACTCTGGCATGAGAGGGACATCAGTCATTCCTCAGTAGAAAGGGTAATAGCCCCGGACAGCACCATCATTATTGATTATATGCTTCACCGCCTGACCGGAATCATAAGAGACCTGGTAGTGCACCCTGACAGGATGACCGAGAACCTCAACAAGACAAAAGGTCTGATTTTTTCCCAGCAGATTCTTATAAGATTAGCGGAAAGGGGAGTTGAACGGCAGACTGCCTATGTCATGGTCCAGAGAAATGCCATGAAAGTATGGGATACGGGCAATGATTTCAAAGGGCTGATCATGGAAGATGAGGAGATTGGGAAATATTTAGGCAGGGAAGATATTGAAGAGGTGTTCAATTTGGATTATCATCTCAAACATGTGGATGACATATTCGAGAGGGTATTTGGTTAAACAATAAATACCGGGCATTTTATGATTGAAACGAATAAAACATTATCGGGATTTACTACGCTTAGGAACTTCATTTTCGTATGCCTGTTTATCCTTTTTCAGGCATTCTGTCCAAAGGGGACCAGCGCCAAACTGATCCCCGCACCCCTGATGAAGTGGGCAGATGAAGGAGCGGATTACGCAATCCTCGTGGACAAGTCCGCTCAAAAGGTCTTCCTGTATCACAGGGATGACGTTTCAAGACCCGTGAAGGCTTATAGATGCTCTACCGGAGAAAACAGCGGGCCTAAATCAAAGAGAAATGACGGGAAGACCCCTGAAGGCATTTATTTTTTTACCCGTTCCTTCGTGGACAGGGAACTGGCTCCCATATACGGGGTCCGTGCCTTTTCCATGGACTACCCTAATCCCTTAGATAAAAAACAGGGCAAGGGTGGCTACGGCATCTGGTTCCATGGGACCAACGAACCCCTGAAATCGTGGGATACGAACGGTTGCGTGGTACTGGAAAACGAGAGCATTGAAGAACTGGCTTCTTATATCAGACTGCATAAAACCCCGGTTATTATCAGCCCTTATATCGACAAGGTCCCCTATAAAAGGCAGAAGCAGGAATCCGAGACCCTCCAGAAATTTATTGAAACATGGGTTCGTGTCTGGGAAAATAAGGACATTGATCAATACATGGGTCTTTACAGCCCGCGCTTCACTGCCCGGGGCGCGGGTTGGAGCGACTGGAAGGCATATAAATCGAGGCTCGCAAAAAAATATAAGAAAATCCATGTGGAAATCGAAAACCTGCAGCTTTACAGGGCAAAAGAGACTGTCCTTGCCACGTTCAACCAGATATATCGAGCTGCTGATTTTGAGAGTAGGGGACAAAAAAGGCTCTACTTGATTAAAAACAGCAATCAATGGAAAATAATAGGGGAATTTTTTGAAAAGGATAAAATTGGTAGAAAGGTCCCTCCCCGGTTGCCAAAAACACCCCCGAAGGAGATCGAAGATTTTATTCGTGTCTGGAAAGACGCATGGGAGAGAAAAGATCTCGAAAAATATGTCGGCCTTTATGATCGGACTTTCCGTTCCTACGGGATGGATTTGAAGGCATGGAGAATATACAAATCCGGGTTGAACAGAAAATATGGTTCTGTTAAAATCCGGATCAGCGAGGTGAAGATCGTTAAGGATTCCGGCAGCAACCTTAAAGTTCGTTTTAAACAGGAATATAAGGCCGATACTTACCATGACTCAGGGTTTAAGAACCTGTTCCTTTTAAAGCGGGGAAAGCAATGGAAGATCAGGAAAGAGACGTGGCGTCCCCTGCAAACAGGAAACGCCAAGTAAAAGGAAAAACGCCTCGACCGTCCGATTTGACGGTAATGATATTAGGGAAGGTGGGTAAATCCAGAAGCTTTAAGATATCCTCCCGCATGTTTTTCTGGGCGTGCCTGTTTTTCGTTGCCTACATTATAACCTCCATACTTGTATTTAACGGATATTTCAGTGAGCTACGCTCAAACAGGTCCCAGCAGGCCTTCTTAGACCAGTTGCAGCAGGAGATCAAGGAGGCTAAGAAGGAACTACACATATCGAAACAGCACTTAGACCTCTTGGAAAAGGCCATTTATGACGTAACCGCCGGCTATGAAAAATCTTCCAAGACGGCCGTGCCCGAAACCGCAACCCCGAAAAAACCTGAACCCTCAGTTGAGACCGTCCCCGTCGAAAAGGCTGAAAAGGCATCTCAAGCCCCGGTCTATGATATAGTTGATATAAAGGACCTGGAGATCCAGAGGGAAGAGTCAATGCTGAAGGTCAATTTCAAACTGGTCAATATGCACCAGGACGAAGCCCCTGTCAGCGGATATGTTCATATTATTGCCATGAATAAAGATACAGAGCCTCAGCAGTTGTGGTCCTATCCCAAAGTGGCCCTTAAGGACGGGTTGCCCGTGAATTATAGACGGGGCCAGCTCTTTTTCATAAAGCGTTTTAAAACGATTAGAGGCGAATATTCCCTGAATTCAGAGGCTGAATATCCTTCGACAGTGAAAGTGATTGTATACGACCACCCGGGAACCTTGATTTTCCAAAAGGAATTTGAGGTCGAAAATGCTTCATGATTCATGGCCTTTTAACAAGACACTCATCGGTCTATTATTTTTTCTGATTCAATCTTTCCTCTTTTTCACTCCCCCATCTGCATTTTCAAAAAGAGAGCATCTGGTTTATTTTCCCAACACCGCTTATGAACTGAATGTCTACAGGATTTATGGCAAAAGACCGGGAAAGACTCTTATGCTGATTGGAGGCATTCAGGGGAATGAACCGGGAGGATTTTTGTCAGCGGACCTTTATGCGGATATGAGTCTTGAAAAGGGAAATCTCATTGTAGTGCCGAGGGCCAATTTCTACTCCATACTCCTGAATAAACGGGGACCTCATGGCGATATGAACAGGAAATTTACCCATGAAGATGCTACCGACAGTATGGAAGATAAGATCGTATCCATCCTTAAAAAGCTAATCGGGCAAAGCGATTATCTCCTGAATCTTCACGATGGCTCGGGTTATTATTATCACGAGTTTATTGACAAATGGCGTAATCCCAGGCGGTTTGGTCAATCCATTATAGCAGATTGCAAGGCGTACATCGTCCCCGAAACAAAGAAGCCAATAAACTTAGGTGAAATAGCCCGGAAAGTCATAGCGGTTGTGAATCCTCATATTCAAAATGAACTTTACAAGTTTCACTTTAATAACACAAGGACTGCTGACTCGGACAGTTCTCACAAGGAACAGAGGAAATCCGCCACCTTTTATGCCCTTACAAAGCATCATATTCCGGCCTTTGGCATAGAGACGTCAAAATTTCTGCCCTCGATAAATTTGAAGGTTCGATATCACAATTTAGTAATTAATGCCTTTATGAACCTGTTCGATATTGTCCCGGAACACCCGGGAATTGCCCTGGAACCGCCTGTCCTGAAATACCTGGTACTGTCCGTTAACGGACAAGCCGCGACAGTGGTAAAGGATGAACATACCATCTACCTCAGGGCCGGGGATTCCATTCATGTCTCTCATATCGAGGCGAACTACGAGAGGGGCCTGAGCCTGGATATATTAGGTTACGGTGATCTAAATGATTTTCGTAAGGATCTTGTCATTTTCCGAGACACAAGCCTGATTGCGAGAAAGGATAACCAGAAATTTGCGGAGATTCCCATTATAATATCCAAAAGTTCCGGGATTGAGGGCAGTGAACGGGTCAGACCCAAAAGAGTTCAATCTCTTATTATTAAAGCCTGTGGACACCGGATTCTCCTCTCGGACGGCGAGACCCTTGACTTGGTTAAGGGGGAACACATGAAGATTGTGGGTATCATTCCTTCATTTTTATCAAGGTGAACTTCAAGGGGTTTGTTGGGAACCGGAAGAACAATACGGGCGAAGACAGGGGCTATACAATCAACACGGCTGCAGATCTCATGACGCGATATTCTCTCAACAGGAAGGGGAGGGTGTACGAGATTATTGCCTCTCTTGAAGAGAAGATCTTAGGACGGTTTTTTGTGCGGCTCAGTCCACCTGAACTTGACTATCTGATTTTAAAGATAAACGGAGATTGCCACAGGGTTTTAAGGGAGGGGGAGATATTTTCTCTTTCTTTGAGGGATGAGATAAGTCTGGAAGAAATTCAAACAAATATCCATGGCAAAAGCGGGTTTCACCTGAGCATTAACGGCCATATACTCAAACTAGGAGAAAACCGGAGTGCGGATTTGTTATTCAGGGGGGCCTTGGGAAGCAGGGAACATGAGGTCCTTGTCAAGAAAGACGGAATGGTATTGGGAAGGATCCGTTTGGCCCTTGAATGAAATGCCTTATTTTCCATTGAAAATCTGGTCCTCCCCCGCTTGACGGGATCTTCGATGGGCCAGGTCAGAGCTATATGGCTCTGCCTTGGATTTTTGTGTCTAAAAATACAAATTACAAGCACCAAATAACAAACAAATCTCAAATTCCAATATTCAATGACCAAAACCTTACATTGTTTGGATTTTCGAATTTTGGTCATTGGAATTTGTTTGATATTTGGGATTTGATATTTGGAATTTCAATAAGTCAATGAAACTCCAACAAAGCAAATCCCCTCTGGGGAGAGCCAAAGCCTGTTCCTTTGGGCCAGAATTCTTTACTATATCCCATCATTCATTTCGCCCACATATGCCAGCTCGATCGAATCCTCCCATGGATCAACCTTATTGACCTCAACGAGTATCTCCTCTCCAGGTTTAAAGATTATGCTTAAAACAATACGATATTTTCTTTTAAATTCATCTAAGACCACGGCACTGTATCTTTCACCCTGATGCCGGCTCAGAAATTTTAAGACCCAGTAGCGCAGGCGGTTTCTTTTTACTGTGCCAAAACTTTTTATGACGGGCTCAACGCTCATTCCGATCTCTTCCAGTTTTTTTCCATCGCAAACCGGTTCCTTTCCCACAAGAAAGCCTTTGATTTGACGCTGGGCCACAAGATCAAGGTATCGCCTTATGGGAGAAGTGGCCTGGACATAGACGTCTAATCCCAGTACGCTGTGAAGATTAGGTTTCCCCCGGTTCTTCCTGGGTCCTGAAGAGAACCGGAATCCGGTTGTCCCTGCAAAATCTGGCTATCAGGCAGTTATAAAGGATCATGAATTCGGCTACTATCATCCTGGATGGGGTGTTTTGATCCACCACTTCAATGGACGGCGTTGAACCGGTCTCGAATTTAAAGTGCAATTCAGGGAGTGAAAGCGTAAGTGCACCCCGGTTAATCCTTTCATGGCGCAGGATTCGGCTCAACTCAAACATTTGTTTCAAGAGGTCCGCCTGGCTTGCATGATGACCTGGGATTGGGCCCGGGCCAATCGTGTCCAGCATTTCATTGACTTCGTCATAGGTCAGCCGGTCCTGAACCCGAACCACACTGGGCGCTAACCTGTAATCCAACAGTTTGCCGGTTTTGTCAAAACGGGCCAAAAGGGATATGGCCTGCCTGTCGCATCCCCGTTTAAGACTCAGTGCATCCTGGGAGAGATCGGGGGGGAGCATGGATATCTGCCGCCGGGGCATATAAAGAGACGATGCCCTTTCCTTAGCCGTCCTGTCAAGGATGCTGTCCTGCAAAATGAATGCTGCCACATCTGCAATGTGTATACCGAGGTCCAGAGTATTTTCGGTCATTTCAAGGCTCAAGGCATCATCAAAATCGCGGGTCAACGGGCCGT
>JAFDDR010000036.1 GCA_019310785.1 Deltaproteobacteria bacterium | reverse complement strand
AGCTTCATGCCAAACGAAAACCTTTGTTTTATTGCAGACCTCGAAAATTTTAGCTCATTTTAGGGTAATATTTTGGACAAAAGGGTGCGTTTTTAACTCAAGATTTAGGTTCAAGGTTCACCGTTCAGGGGTTAAAACCTTTGAACCGTTGAACCCTGAACCTCATAACCCAGACCGACCTGATGTCCAATTTTTGAGCAAAGTCCTAAAAATTATGGGGATTGCAGCCACTAAATAAATAGTTTTTACGAGGTCTGTATTGGAGATGACACAGGTTGTTAGATGAAAAATGATACCCGTGTTAATTACTCTTTGTATTGAAATTGAAATTCCCACTGGTTTGTAATATCGTAGGTATTCACAGGTTCCCCCGCACTATGTGCGGGGACCTTCGAAACGGTTCAATGGTTATGAATATTTTTTCATAATAAAGATTGATGGACTCGTAAAAAGTCGAAAAGTTCCCTTTTCCGTCATTCCCCGCACAAACCAGCGGGAAATTCAGTGTTTTCAGAGAGTTATGGCTGACCTGGACCCCGGCTGTAGTTTATCCCGCACTATGTGCGAAGATTACGAGGAAAAAACCTTGAAAATAGAACAATTTCCCGAATACATCCGCCCCCATATAATGCCCGAACCTCACGGACAGATGGTTTATCGATGCCTCGGGTGCAACAACGAGCTTGATATTGACCGGCTGCTTTACACATGTCCCGAGTGCGGCGGAGTTCTATTGTTGCACAACAAGAACGAAAAGGCCATCAACGACGTGACAGGTGAGACCTGGCGACAGATCTTTGACTACCGCAGGATGTTAAATCACAAGGCCCTTAAAGGCATTTTCCGCTATTATGAATTCATCGCGCCCATCATTCCCTTGGACCGGATTGTCTACTTGGGTGAAGGGCACACGCCCTTAGTGGAAGCGAATAACCATATGAAAGAAAAGATAGGTATTGATTTTTATTTTAAGAATGACGGGCTCAATCCCAGCGCCTCTTTCAAAGACAGGGGCATGGCCTGCGCACTGAGCTATATCAATTACTTAGCAAAAAAGGAAAAAATGTCAAGCCTCCTGTCCGTCTGTGCCTCCACCGGCGACACTTCGGCATCGGCAGCGCTCTATGCTTCGTACCTTGAAGACTTCCTGAAATCAGCAGTCATATTACCCAAAGGAAAAGTGACACCCCAGCAGTTATCTCAGCCCTTAGGCAGCGGGGCTAAAGTACTTGAAATACCGGGGGTTTTTGATGACTGCATGAAGGTCGTGGAATCCTTAGCAGAGCATTATAACGTAGCCCTTTTGAATTCCAAAAACAGTTGGCGTATTTTAGGTCAGGAATCCTTTTCTTACGAAATCGCCCAGGACTTTGACTATGAAATGGGGAACAAGGCCGTGGTGCTCCCCATCGGCAACGCAGGCAACATCACTGCGGTCATGAGCGGTTTTCTCAAGTTTTTAAAGGCCGGTGTCATTGAACGACTGCCCAAAATTGTAGGAGTGCAGTCGGAACACGCTGACCCTGTTTACCGGTATTACTTAGAAGAAAGCCCGGATAAAAGAAACTTTATCCCCGTCAATGTTAAGCCGAGCGTTGCCCAGGCAGCCATGATAGGAAACCCGGTATCAATGCCCCGCGTAATTGAACTGGCCAGTGAATATAACAGAATGGCCGGTGAAAAAAGGATATTTGTGGTCCAGGTAACTGAGCAGGAAATCATGGATTCCATGATTGTGGCCAACAGGAACGGTAATATCACTTGTACACAGGGAGGCGAATCCTTAGCCGGGCTGGAAAAGGCTGTGAAGATCGGATACGTGCACGCCGGGGACATGGGGGTCCTCGACTCGACAGCCCATATCCTCAAATTTGCCGTTTTTCAGGATATGTATTTTAATAATACCTTTGATCCGGGATTCAATGTCAGACCTAAGGCGGAACTCAAAAACGCCCCTATCATGGTCAAACCGGAAAAAATACGGAAATATCCCGAACCGGGAAAACCCCTTCAAGGAGAGGACATGAAGGATTTTATCCGTGAAATGACCGTTGAGATCGCAAAAATCCTGGGACTTGAAATGAAATAAATGAATATTCTTTTTGTATGCAGCGGAAATATCAGCAGGAGCTTTTTGGCCGAAACACTGCTCAAAAATGAGATCGAACAGATCAAGACGGAAAGGATCTCGGTTTCATCGGCCGGTCTCTATGCATACCCCGGCAGCCCACCTGACCATAAGATGATTGAATATCTGACAAAAATGGGAATAACTGCAAAAAATCATCAGGCCAGGCAGATCACAAAGCAGGATGTGGACTGGGCACAGCTTATCTTAGTCATGGAAAAAGAGCATAAGACCGTGCTGAAAGAACTGTGGCCGGGCATAGGAGATAAAGTGAAACGCCTGGGCCGGTTCGTTTCCAAAGATCTAAAGGCAGATGATATTATTGATCCTTTCGGAAGGTCCCCTTACCACTATCGTCTTGCCCAGTCTCAAATAACCTTAGCCATAAAAAACCTTGTCAAATCTATCAAACCAAACCTGAATCATAATGCTAAAGATAAAAATAATAGTCGTTGACCGCACAAGATCCGCCTTTCTCAAGCAAGGTGAGACCTTTTACCTTAAACGCCTCGAAAGGTATGCTAAGACAGAATGGGTGGAAGTAAAACCGGCCGGCATTAAAAAAGGAAGGCCCACTTTTGGAATCCTGGACGCGGAAGGAGTGTCCATTGCCAAAAATTTGGTTAGCAGGGACTACATTATAGCCCTTGACCGATCCGGAAAAGCATATGATTCTGAAGAGTTAGCCTTACACATTGAAAAATTGTCCCTGACCCATGACCGGCTGACATTTGTCGTGGGTGGTCCTTTGGGCCTGTCAAAAACCATCCTGGACCGGTCCCATGAAATTTTTTCCCTTTCCCGACTGACCCTGACCCATGAAATGAGCCGCCTTCTCCTGCTTGAACAACTCTTCCGGGCCTTTACCATAATAAAGGGGGAAAAGTACCATAAGTAAAAATTCGGTACCAGTCCCTGGCTTTGCTTATCCCCTGGAGGAGTTTGGTTTGTTGGAATCTCAGCAGGTTCAGAACTTATTAAATGGGGCGATTTTGGTGTGAAAGAATCTTAAGGTAAAATCCCGAATTGTGGTCTTGAAGAGGAGTAATGGAGTGGTGGAGTAATGCTAAGAATATCAACTGTTTTTCCAGTACTCCAATACTCCAGGACTCCATTACTCCCCCGAAAAGGGTGAATTGCATTTGCGATTGAGAAAGGGAATAGAATCGATTATTCCGCCTCTCCGCCGGCCTCCAAAGCCATGGTGATCTTATTCTTAAGCTCCGTCAGATCAAAGGACTTGATCACATAAAAATCCGCGGCAATAGATTTCATGTCTTCCTTAAAGGTATCATAGGCCGTACAGAGCACCACAGGCAGATCATAAAAGTTGTTTCGAATATCCTGCAACAGGTCCAGCCCGTTGTAATCCACCATTTTAATATCCAGTACAACCAGATCAGGCTTTTCCTCGTTGATCCTTTCCAGGAGCTTATGTCCGCTGTCCGCCGTGATCACTTCATAGCCGGCTTCGCTGAGCTCTTCTGAATAAAGGTATCGAATATGCTCTTCATCGTCCACGATCAATATTTTTGCCATACTTGGTTCCCCTCAGTTTTGAATTAGTGCAGGCGTGGGAGAAAGTGCCATGTTTGAACATACTACAAAATCTGTAAGCATGTCAAATTTGCATGGTACGATCACACATCAATACTCGTAAAATCCCCTGCCCGTCTTTCTGCCTAACCATCCGGCATCTACATATTTCCTCAGAAGGGGGCATGGCCTGTATTTGGAATCACCCAATCCCCCGTGCAACACTTCCATAATGGCTAAGCACGTATCCAGTCCGATCAGGTCGGCCAATGCCAACGGCCCCATGGGATGATTCATCCCCAATTTCATAACTTGATCAATATCTTCCACCTTGCCCACACCTTCAAAAAGGGCATAGACCGCC
This sequence comes from Deltaproteobacteria bacterium, assembly GCA_019310785.1. Lineage (GTDB taxonomy): Bacteria > Desulfobacterota > DSM-4660 > Desulfatiglandales > Desulfatiglandaceae > JAIOSR01. The sequence goes on along the minus strand of JAFDDR010000036.1, from coordinate 15,069 downwards.
TCATTGATCATGGGTAAAAGGACCCTGTTGGCAATAAATCCGGGAAAATCGTTGGCAGGAACAGGGGTCTTTCCCATTTTCAGGGAGAGGTCCCTGGTTGCCTCAAAGGTCTCGTCTGAAGTAGCCAGTCCATTTATTATTTCCACGAGCTTCATCATGGGGACCGGGTTCATAAAGTGCATACCGATCACTTTTTCCGGCCTTTTTGTGGCTCCCGCTATCTTGGTAATAGAGATGGAGGAAGTATTGGAAGAAAGTATTACCCCTTCCCTGCAATATTTATCCAAATCCATAAATATCTGAAGTTTCAGGGACTCCTTTTCCGTTGCAGCCTCCACTACAAAATCGGCCTTGGTCATATCCTCCAAAGAAGTTGAGCCTTCAATCCTGCCCAAGATCTCCTTCTTATCCTGTTCGCTGATCTTCTCCTTTTTAACCATGCGTCCCAAGCTTTTCTCAATGACAGAGAAACCCCTTTCCACAAATTCATCCTTAATATCATGCATGATCACGGACAACCCGCTGACTGCTGCCACCTGTGAAATACCTGAACCCATTTGACCCGCACCCACAACACCCAAAGTCTTTATCTCCATATTCTTTCATCCTCCTTAATATATTGTAAAATATCCAAAACCTCACGGAAACATGAAAATTTAAAAGAAGAAAAATCATATGCCCTTGAAATCTACATAGAAAATTGTAAGATCACAACCATAAACTGATCGTTTGCCTCTGGAATATTATGTTTTTCGGCTCTAACGGCTCGAGGATTCTGCTTCGACCACTCTCAACCCCACCTGTCCGCCATACATAGTAGTAAGGTTGACACGCAGCCTTGCGGACAGGTGGCCATTTACGAAAGGGGGACCGAGGCCACCGGCTCATAGAGCCTATGGTTCGGTGAGGGGATTTTTGTTCACCTGAAACTACGACTTTGACGTTTTCCTTGGGGCAAGGGTCGATTTTTGGGATTTATATGATAAAATCTGTCATTTTCGGATGGATGCAAGTTGAGTCAAGTTTTTTAATGACAAAGCAGGGGGGATATGGCTATGGCCGGAGTAAGAATTATTGATGACACAAAAGTTGAGATCTACAACCACCCGAACCCGGAGATAAAATCGTTTTTAACGACCGTGGAACTTTCCGCCCATCGAGTAGAGATATTCAAAAAGCCGCTTGATAAAAACCGGGAGGGTTCGTTAGACCAACTGCCCCTTATTGCGACACAAATTGTAAAGGATATCATGGCCACTCCCGGAGTCCGGGAGATAATCATAAAACCTAAAGAAATCCTAATGAAAAAGGAAACTTCATCCTCCTGGGAGGGGATAGAGAAACGAGTTATTGAAATCATCACCAGCGCCCTCAGGAGAAAACAGATAAAAGTGGTTCAGAGTTGATTATTTCTTGATAATTTTGCATATTATATGGTTTATCACTGGTGTCCGGTTAAGTTTTTTGAAAAGCGAGTCAACTATATGAATTTATAGTAAATAATGACGGAATCGAAAGGGAACGATTTGAATTTGCCTTAAACCTGGTTTCATGGTTCTTTTGCATAAAAAATGCGAAAGGAGATATATTGTGAACCAGGGCAAAACTATTTTCTCTCAGGTGATCGATTTCCTTCCATGGAAAAAATTTCGTCAATGTGTCAATCGTCATAACGGTAATCACCGCATACGCTCTTTCACATGCTACAATCAGTTTCTATGCATGGCTTTCGCTCAACTGGCCTACCGTGAAAGCCTACGTGATATCGAGTGCTGTTTGAGGGCCATGCGAGAGAAGCTTTACCATAAACCAAGGCGGCTGTAAAATTGCACACCCTGCTGGATTTTCGTGGTGATATCCCAACTTTCATATGGATCACTGACGGTAAGGTTCACGACGTCAATGTTCTTGATCATCTTATTCCGGAGCCTGGTGCAATTTATATCATGGATCGTGCCTATTTGGATTTTCAGCGGCTGTACCAGATGCACCAAAGCTCAGCCGTATTCGTAACTCGTTCGAAAACCAACACGGGGTTTCGCCGGATATATTCACACAAAGTCGATAAAGCCACTGGTGTAAGATGCGACCAAACAGTTGTGCCAACAGGTTTTTACAGTAAAAAAGACTATCCGGAAAAGCTGCATCGTATAAAATATTTCGATGCCGAGAAAGGCAGATCATTCGTTTTTCTTACAAATCAATTCACGCTTCCGGCGTTAACGATCGCCGAGTTGTATCTGAGATGCCTTTTATTGTCGAAGAATATGACGAGACACAGAAAGAAAGGTTGAAGGTTTTGCCGGGAATTACTGGTCTGTGCCAATTGAGCGGCGACCGCAAAAAGGCGATTCATGAAAGCATGGATTATGATCTGTATTACATCAAAAATGCATCTTTTTTTCTTGATTTTGCCATTTTGATTGAGACATGCTTTTTTGCCCTTAGAGGAATATAGATTCGCACTCCAGGGGAAAAGACGGAGGGCGGAAGTCGGAGGACAGAGGACGGACTTCATGGGGTAAAGATTACACGGGGCAGGGATTACGCAAGTTATATGGACATTGCCATATATATGCTGAGACCTTTGCAAAACGCCCACTTTTGCCCAATCTCTGCGTCAGACTCAAATTTTAATCCTCGAAATACTCCATGTATGGATGCCTGTCCCGCTTGGCATCCTAAGCGGGGTGGTTAAAATTTTCGTCTTTCTTGATCTTGAACAGAATCGAACATTTTTCAAAGGTCTCATGCTATTGCATAGATACCGCATTGACTGATTCCATCAGCTTTAGATTCTCCAAAAATAAGTGAGGTTTGTTTATGAAACTTGAATTCATTGAAGCGCGCGACCTGGCTGATGCATGGTTCCAGTGCGTTTACAGGCTTATTGAGACCGGCAGGCAGTATGTTATTGACCGGGGGAGCTACGAGGGACAAAAACGGCTTGAATTTGACTATGTGACCGTGCACATAAAATTTCCAGGGGTCCGGCCCCTGACCCCGGATATCCCCCCTTCCCTTGGAATCCCGAACCCGGTTGCCGATGGGTATTTGGAAGAATATCTTCCCTATCTCATGACTTCTGCTAAGCAGCCGGGCGAGGACTATACCTACGGACAATACCTGGAACCCCAGATCAATGAGGTCATCCGAATGTACAGGGAGGATGGTTTCGGCACAAACCAGGCATACATGACCGTGGGAGATCCCACTGCCATCAATCTCAGTGATCCCCCATGTCTCAGGGGCATTGATACGCGCATCGAGGAGGGACGGCTGCATTTCATGGTCTATTTTCGATCCTGGGACCTGTGGAACGGCTTTCCGGCAAACTTGGGCGCGATCCAGCTTCTCAAAGAGTACATGGCATCGGGTATAGGGGTGGAAGACGGAGAAATCATTGCGGCCAGCAAAGGACTTCACCTCTATGATTACGTTTGGGAGATGGCAAAGCTCAGGACCATGTGCGACAAACCTTCTGCACTGGAAGCTGACCAATGAAAGCTGATCTTAAGGGGATGTCTGCCCGGGAAACAGAGAACTGGGCCGTGGGCCTGGGTCTTGAAGCCTACCGGGGCCGCCAGGTCCGGCACTGGATGCTGGGAAGACTTGCAGCCTCCTTTGATGAGATGACCAATCTTCCAAAGTCCCTGCGTGCCCTCCTCACAGAGAAAGCAAACATCAGCCATCTAAAACAGGTCAAGGTCCAGTCGTCCAAAGACGGCACCCGGAAATACCTTTTCAAATTACATGACGGGCATTTCATAGAAACCGTGCTGATCCCGGAAAGGGACCATTTTACACTCTGCATCTCTTCACAGGCAGGATGTGCCATGAACTGCCGTTTCTGTTTGACCGCCACACAGGGGCTCGATAGAGACCTTAAAACTCCGGAAATCATTGAACAGATAATTCAGGTAAAGCGGGCCATGGATGATCCTGATCGCCTGACCAATATAGTTTTCATGGGTATGGGCGAGCCCCTTGCCAATTATGATGCGGTGGTGAAAGCGATTGAAAACCTGGTCAGTGAAGACGGACTGAATTTCTCCCACCGTAAGGTCACCCTTTCCACGTGCGGTTTGGTTCCTCAGCTTAGGAAATTGGGAAAGGATGTCACTGTCAATTTAGCTATATCTCTGAACGCTGCGGATGACGAAACCCGCAGTTTCTTAATGCCGGTCAATCGCAAGTATCCTTTAAAAACCCTGCTTTCGGCCTTAAGGGATTTTCCCCTTCCAAACAGGCGGATGATCACGTTTGAATATATCCTTATTAAAGACGTCAATGATCGAGATAAGGATGCGTTGAAACTCGCCGCGCTTTTAGCTGACCTCAGGGCCAAGATAAACCTGATCCCCCTCAATCCCCACCCCGGCTCGAATATGTCCCCGCCTTCCCAAAAAAACATTCTTCAGTTCCAGGAAATCCTTCTCAAAAACAATTTCACTGCCATTATCAGGAAAAGTAAAGGAGCGGATATCTCAGCCGCATGCGGACAGTTGAGCGGTGAGCTAAAATCCCCCCCTACCCCCCTTTAGAAAAGGGGGGCGACCCATGTACTCGCCCTTTTCTGAAGAGGACTACCGCATAGCCTCCCCCGTTATTAAACTGGGCATGCCCACATCTCGTGCTGGACACAGGGGTAAAGAAGAGCACTTTGGGTTCCTCAAGAGGGGTAGGAGGGTTTTTCTGACGTGACTGCCGGGAGGGCGCCGTCTTTTCGCTACTTAGCAGTGGGGGAAACCGCAGCTCTACGAAGTCGAGAATGCGGAGGGGGGCAAGACTCCCCCGCAGATAAGTCGCTGAAAAGACCAGCCCAGGAGGCTCGGAACGGAAGAAAAGCCCTACTGCCCCTCGAATCAGGGGCAGAAGATGCATCTAACCTATCACCCTGAATTGTACACCCCCTGTGTCCAACACCCAACTTATGACTAACAGTCAGTTTGTTAAATGGGGATTGAGGGGGATTTTCACATTTCAGTTCCTTGGACCATAACGGAGCCATGCCTATTACCCGATTTTCTCTTGCATTAATGTACTGATGCATGTAAATTTAACAATTTAGATTTTTATCGTAGAGGTTTATAGACCGTGATTGAACTCGATTTTTCAAAGGGGAATGGGCTTTTGCCGGCCATTGCACAGGACTATAAGTCCGGCAGGGTCCTGATGCTTGCATACATTAACCAGGCATCGTGGAAAAAGAGCCTTGAGACAGGTGATGCCCACTACTGGAGTCGCTCCCGCCGGGAACTCTGGCATAAAGGAGGAACATCCGGCAATGTCCAGAAGATTAAAGAGATCTATGTGGACTGTGACAACGACACCGTAGTTTTCAAAGTGGAACAGATGGGCGGTGCAGCATGCCACCTCGGGTATGAATCCTGTTTTCACAAGAAGGTGGACCGTGACGGAAATTTCACCGTTATAGGTGAAAAAATCTTTGATCCTGAAAAGGTGTACAAAAAATGAATAAATTGAAATTCGGGATTCCCAAGGGGAGTCTTCAAAATGCGACAGTCAAGCTTTTTGAGAAGTCCGGATGGAAAATAAACATCAATGGCCGAAGTTATTTTCCGGATATCAACGACCCTGAAATAGAATGCACGATCTGCCGCGCACAGGAGATGTCGCGGTATGTGGAAAGCGGGACCTTAGACGGAGGCCTGACCGGCAGGGACTGGATCGAAGAAAATGAATCCGACGTATTGGTGTTGGACGACCTGGTCTATTCCAAGGTAAGTCAAAAGCCGGCCCGATGGGTCCTGGCGGTACCGGCAGACTCGGACATCAAAAGTATCGAAGACCTGAAAGGCAAAAAAATCGCCACGGAACTGGTGAACTATACAAAGAGGTACTTTCAGGACAAAAACATTGAGGTGAAAGTCGAATTTTCATGGGGTGCTACAGAGGCCAAGGTCGTGTCAGGCCTGGCCGATGCCATTGTGGAAGTGACGGAAACCGGGAGCACTATAAAGGCGCACGGTCTGAAGATTATCCACGAACTCATGCAAACCAATACCAGGTTAATCGCCAACAGGGAATCGTATAAAGACCCCTGGAAGAAAGCCAAGTTCGAGCAGATCATTCTGCTTCTCAAAGGGGCTCTCAGGGCGGAAAACATGGTGGGCCTGAAAATGAATGTTGCACAAAAAAACGTGGAAAATGTTATCAGAATCCTCCCAAGCCTCAATGCCCCGACCGTGGCCGGCCTGCACAACTCCGACTGGGTTTCTTTAGAGACGGTTGTGGACGCAAGAACCGTAAGGGACCTTATCCCCAAACTGATTTATTCAGGGGCCCAGGGGATCATAGAATACCCCTTGAATAAGGTTATATAATTTGGACGGGTTACGGGTTGCGTGTTACGGGTTTCGAGGTAAGGACCACAGGATATCTAAATCCAGGCGACCTAAAAGGCCGCAAGACCCTGTTAGGCAATGATCAATTAGATTGATGGCAGGGAGGAAAAGATCAGAGGAACAATGGACAGGGTAACCAAAAGGGCCCGGGAAATACCATCTTTCATTGTTATGGATGTCCTTGAAAGGGCACATGAACTTGAAAGGCAAGGCCGTCATATCATCCACTTGGAGATTGGTGAGCCGGATTTTACAACGCCTCAATGTATCTGTGAGGCGGCCCGGGAAGCCATCAGAGAAGGCAAGACACACTACACTCACAGCCTTGGTATCATCGAGCTGAGAGAAGCCATCTGTGAACACTACCATATTAAGTACGGGGTTCATGTAGATCCACAACAAATTCTTGTTACCTCCGGCACGTCTCCAGCCCTGTTTATGATCTTTTCGGTCCTTTTGGAGGCAGATGATGAAATAATTTTTTCAGACCCTCACTACCCCTGTTATCCAAACTTTGCAAACTTTCTGAAGGCAAAACCCGTGCTTGTGAAAGGATACGAAGAGGATGGGTTTCAATTAAGGCCTTCTGAAATCAAAAAAAGAATAGGCCCAAGGACAAGGGCTATTCTTATAAATTCCCCTTCCAATCCAACAGGAAACCTTCTTTCTCATGAACGAATGGAAAAAATCGCTGAATCAGGCCCCCCGGTAATATCGGATGAAATTTATCATGGGCTGGTTTACGGAGAAAAGGAACACTCCATACTTGAGTTTACGGACAATGCGTTTGTACTCAATGGTTTTTCAAAGCTTTACGCCATGACAGGCTGGAGACTCGGTTATCTCATTGCTCCTCCCGATTTTGTCCGTCCCCTGCAAAAGGTCCAGCAAAACTTCCTTATATCGGCAGGCAGTATCTCCCAGTGGGCCGGACTCGCCGCTCTTACAAAGGCCGACCCGGACGTGGAACAGATGAAAATCATATACGACGAACGGCGCAGGTACATGATCCAAAGGGTCCGCGATATGGGATTCGGGCTTCCCGTGGAACCGGCCGGCGCCTTTTATATGCTTGTCAATGCCAAACATCTTAGTAACAATTCCTATGACCTGGCTTTTGAAATCTTAGAAAATGCGAGTGTCGGGGTAACCCCGGGTATTGATTTCGGCCGGAACGCCGAGGGCTATCTCAGGCTTTCCTATGCCAATTCCCTTGAAAATATAAAAGAAGGGCTAAACAGGCTGGAGGATTTTTTGAGAAGCAAGTAATGGCTCCCAAAATGGATATCGCATTCCTCACAAGCGCCTTTCGCGCAAACCAGTATCCGCCACCGGACAGGCCGGAAATCGCCTTTGCAGGCAAGTCCAATGTGGGCAAGTCTTCCCTGATAAATGTTCTTGTAAATCGCAAAGGACTCGCCAGAACAAGCTCAAGGCCGGGCAGGACCCAGTCAATCAACTTCTTCAACATGGGAAAATCATTGTACTTAGTCGATCTGCCGGGCTATGGCTTTGCCCGCGTTCCCATAAAAATCAAGAAATCCTGGCAAAGTATGGTTGAGACCTATTTGCGTGAACGATCAAACCTCAAGGCAGTCGTGGTAATACTCGATATAAGGAGAGAGGTTTCTTCCGGAGATACAGACCTTTTAAGCTGGTTGAAATATTATGGCATAAATGCCATTCCGGTGCTCACAAAGGCCGATAAACTTTCGCGGCAAAAGGCCCGAACGAGGGCCTATAAGATCACTCGTCAACTCAAGGACATTTCAACCATCGCCCCTATACTCTTTTCAGCAAAGACAAAAAATGGACGGGAGGAAATATGGGATAAGATAAGACGGGTTGCGAGTTCCGATTTACGGGTTCCGCGTTAAGATTCTTTCAACCAAACCAACACATTTTTCTCTTTCCTCTTTTCTCTTTTTTTTCCTTATCATTCCGACTTCCCAAATCCTTCAAGCCCATAGGCCTTGATCTTTTTGTGAAGGTTACTCCGTTCAATACCGATGGCTTCGGCCGTCTGTGAGATGTTTCCGTTGTACTCAATGAGCTTTCTTTCAATAAAGGCCTTCTCAAATTCGCTCCTTGCCTCTTTAAACGAACCGGACATAAAAGCCGGTTCAAAATCTTCGTTTATCTCAGATGGTCTGTTAAAGGGCGGCGGTATGTCTTTGCCCTCAATAACACGGCCCGGTGTCATGATCATAAGCCGTTCCACCAGGTTTTTGAGCTCCCGAACATTTCCTGGCCATTCATATTTTTCAAGGACCTGGAATACATCTTCATAAAACTCTTTCGGTTCGAGGTTGGTTTTCACCGTGAATCCCTCGGCAAACTCATGCACAAGTTCGGGGATATCCTCCACGCGTTCTCTTAGAGGTGGCACCTTCACGGGGATGACATTCAACCGAAAATAGAGATCATCCCTGAAAGCATTTCTTCCAATCTCGGCCTCCAGGTCCTTATTCGTAGCTGCAATCACCCGAACATCCACTTCTATCATACGCGTACCGCCCACCCGCTCAAATTTCTGCTCCTGCAAAATCCTCAGTGTTTTGGATTGGGCCTTCAGGCTCATGTCACCAATTTCATCCAAGAAAATAGTCCCTTCATGGGCCTTATCGAATTTGCCTCTTCTCATGGTGGATGCTCCGGTAAAGGCCCCTTTTTCATGGCCGAAGAGCTCGCTCTCAATCAGGTCCTCCGGAATAGCGGCACAATTGACCTCCACCATGGGTTTATGGCTCCGCCCGCTTAATCTGTGTATAGTATGTGCCACAAGCTCTTTTCCGGTCCCGTTCTCACCTGAAATCAGGACCCAGGCGTTCGTGGGAGCTACAATTCTGATTTGCTCCTTTATTTCGGTAATCGCTTTGCTGTTACCGGTTATGTTGTACCTGTCCTTATCCTTTTCTTTTAAAAGGCCTATCTCCTCTTCGAGCCTGTAATAATCCAGCGCCTTATTGACCGACAGAAGAAGTTTCTCGATGGAAAGGGGTTTTTCGATAAAATCATATGCCCCTACCTTCGTGGCCTTTACGGCCGTTTCAATGGTACCGTGACCGGACATCATCACCACTTGAAGGTTCGGATATGCCTCTTTGATCTTCTCAAGCGTCTCGATCCCATCCATATCGCGCATCCATATGTCAAGAAGGACCAGGTCGGGCATTACTTCCTCGATTTTTTCCAGGGCTCGGGCACCACTCTCTACGCAAACGGCATCAAATCCTTCGTCCGAAAGGATACCCTCTAAAGATTGAAGAATGCTCGTCTCATCATCAACGATCAAAATCGTTCTGGCCATTTCATCGCCTCGAGACCTTTGAAAAATGTTCATCAAAGTCTCGTCTCATCATTTTCATTGCTATTCTCGCAGTCCTCGCTGATGCCCCTCCCCTTCCAAGGCCCTCTTTAACCCTTTCCAGCTTGTTTTTCATGTTTATCCGGACCTCCCGGTCCTCGAGAATAATTTCGACCTCCCGGGCAAGCCTTTCGGCGGTCACTTCATGCTGAATCAGTTCCGGCACTACCTCTTCTCCTGCCACTAAGTTCACCAGCCCGATATGAGGAACCTTAACCATTATCCTTGCCGCCCAGTAAGACACTAAAGAGACCTTATATACAATAACCATCGGAACGCCCATGATAGCCGTATCTAAAGTTGCAGTACCGGACGCCACCAAAGCCACATCACAGGCACTCAAAACCTTGTATATGTCTCCCTGGATGACTTTGATACTCACGGGCGTGTTATGAATAAAGGACCGGATAAATCCGGGCTCAATGGTCGGGGCTAAGGGTAAAACGCACCGCATTTCAGGATAGCGCCGACAGAGAAGTCCCGTGGCTTTGACCATGACAGGGAGCAGGTTGCTGATCTCCTCCTTCCGGCTTCCCGGCAGCAGTCCCACTACAGGATAATGGGATCTGGAAGTCGGAAGTCGGAAGTCGAAAGGAAATGAGCCATGATTAGTTTTTCCGCATTCAAAGGCATCTAAGAGCGGGTGGCCCACATAATCCACTTTCATTCCTCTTCGCCTGTAAAATTCCTCCTCAAAAGGTAAAATCACGGCCATGCGTTCAACGCGCCGTGATATTTTTCTGACCCTTCCTTTTCGCCACGCCCACACCTGCGGGCTGATATAGTATAAAACCGGGACATGGAAACGCCTTGCAGTTCCGGCAATATGGATGTTGAAGTCAGGATAATCGATAAGGATGAGAAGGTCTGGACGCCTATCCTTCAGTATGGATTTGAGTTTCTTAGAAGCCCTAACTATTGTGTGAAGCCTGCCCAAGACTTCGATTAATCCCACAACAGCCATATCTGAAGAGGAGAAGAGAAGCTTGACTCCTGCTCGCTCCATTTCTCTCCCCCCGATGCCCCAGAATATAATGCCGGGATTCAGAAGCTTCATGGCCTTCACAAGGTTTGAGCCATGTAAATCGGCAGATGCCTCACCGGCCACAATGACCACGAATTTGTGTTCTCTAAAATCAGGAGATGGCCTGAAAATTTTTGTAGCCTCTTTTAATCTGGTCAATAATGTCAAGAGCGGTTTTAAGGGCATTTCGGCCGTCCTGGCCGCTCACGATAGGCTCTGATCCGTTTATAACCGCATTAATAAAGGCAGATATTTCATCAGCCAAAGGATCTTTGTTGGGAAATGTCATCTTGTCGGACGTAACTTGAGGAAAATCATTCGAATCATTGACCTCTCCGTCCAAGCGGATGACGCTGAGTTCCCTCTTGGAGCAATTCACAGAAAGATAGGCATCCGGCTGGAACACACGGATCTTTCTCAATGCCTTATCGGCCACCCTGCTTGCAGTCAGGTTGGCCACCATTCCATTTTCAAAGATCATCCTTACGTTGGCAATGTCAGTTTTCTCTGTGATGACAGACATTCCAACCGCATGGAGTTCTTTTACCTCTGATGGAACAACGTGAAGGAATATATCCAAGTCATGGATCATCAAGTCAAGAACCACATCCACATCGATCCCTCTCGAGGTAAAGACGTTCATACGGTGGGACTCTAAAAAAACGGGCCGGTTCAACATGGATTCCATCTTGACAATGGCCGGATTAAAACGTTCCACAAGCCCAACCTGGAGTACAACATTATTTTTCCGGGCCAGTTCCAGCAAACAATCAGCATCTTCAATCTTATAGGTGATCGGCTTTTCTATTAGCAGATGGATGCCCTTTGACAGGATATCCCGCGCCACATCGAAATGTATCTCTGTGGGCACGGCAAGACTCACTGCATCTACCATATCTAAAATTTCGCGGTGTCCTCCATAGGCATTTACATTATATCGTCCAGATATCTCATTTTCTCTATCCGAATTTGTGTCCACCACACCCACTAATTCGACCGTCGGCATGGCCAGATATTTCTGCACATGGTACTCCCCAAGATGACCAACCCCGATGACACCAACTTTCACTTTATCCTGATTCACGTCTTTATTCTCTCCTGAACAAAATCGCTACGCGATTTTATTGACAAACAATGGCAATACCCGCCTTGTCCGCATATGTAATCATCTCAGGCCTGTCGAAAATCAATGTTTTTCCTGCCTCTACAGCTAAAACAGATGCCTTTACCTGAAACATCACTTTTAGTGTCTCAATGCCAACGGTCGGCATATCAAAGCGGAGGTCCTGATTCGGTTTGCTTACCTTTATCACAACGGACGCTTCTCTGCCCAATCTCCCGCCCCTCAAAATAGTTTCATCCGTACCGTCAATCGCCTCTAAAGCCAAAACCGTTTTTTTTCTCACCACTACACACTGACCTATATCCAAGCGGCCTAATTCTTTCGCCACCTTCCATCCGAAATCAATATCCTCTTTTTCAGCTTTGCCTGGCCTTTTCTTGGTAAGGCACCCGGTGGGAGCCAACAGTTCCGGCAGATAATGGGTAGAACTGACGATTTCTATATTTTCCTTAGCCAGTTCCCTGGCAACGGCCTTAAGGATATTATCATCATGAAAGACGGCCAGTTTCGACATTATCGCAAGGCCTTTAAGATCCGGCCTGATATTTTCAAATATGCGCTTCTTGGTTATGGTCCCCGCCATCACGGCATTGCGAACCCCTCTTTTCTTGAAGGCCTTGATCAAATGCCCTAACTGACCCAATTTTATCCATACGATCTCATCGGCCTTTTCTGATAATAAAGGCTCGGTTTCACCATGATGTGCCACGACCACCATACGAAGGCCCTGTTTCTTCACGGCATCTGCGACCATCAACGGGAACTGGCCGCCACCTGCTATAAGACCTATAATTTCGCTGTTTTCAGACACTATTTGGATTGACTATTGTCGATTGAATATTGAAGATTTATTAAAGACTTCAACTCGAAAATACCGCAAACGCTGCTATTATGACGTTAATAAAAATATCCTCTATATTTTTTAATGTTTGGATATAACTACTCAGGTTGTCCGGTTCAAGGTTGATCGAAAGCTTAAGCAATATTATGCATCGACCGTATGCCAGGATCTTCTATCTGTCTCTTTTGTCCGTAATCTTTCGCAGGTTTCAGGCTTTTTTTAAATGGTAGACCTTTCGATTCAATTCACGTGCCAGGCCTTGATATCTTTAAACGGATAAATCTTCATTAGTTTCTAACCGTGAACTGTGAACCGTTGAACTTTGAACCTGGGTAGAGCACCAGGAACGTTTGAACAAGCATTAATTTTCAATCCCAATCCACAATTGTCAATATTCAATTATCTAATGATCCCCCGTTTTGAGTCAGCAAGGAAATCTAAAAGCATCTCCAATTCGGGTATAAGCTCAAGCTCTCGCTTCACTTGGGCCATTCCATCCTTTAAATTCTTGTTTTCCCGCCAAATGATTCTGTATGCCTTTTTAAGGACGTCAATAGTCTCCTGGGAAAAGCCTCTTCGCAAAAGGCCTTTCTGGTTGATACCATATAATTTTGCTCTTGGCCCGGCCGTTATCACAAATGGGGGTACATCCCTGTCAATCCCTGCTTTGGCCCCTAAAAAAGCGTGTGCGCCTATCCGAACGAACTGCTGCACTGCCAAAAAAGCACCCAGGATGGCATATTCACCTATCTCGGTGTGTCCTCCCAGGGTAGCCCCATTGGTCAGGACCACCCAATCCGCCAGGCGGCAGTCGTGGGCAACGTGAGCATAAGCCATGAGATAGTTGTTATTGCCTATGACCGTCTCCCATTCTTCTTTTATGGTGGCCCGGTTTATAGTGACATATTCCCTGACCACATTATCGTTACCCAAGGTCAGCCGTGTATCTTCTCCTTTATATCCCGTATCCTGGGGGGGCGTTCCTATGGATGTAAAGGGATAAATCGTATTCCGTTCTCCGATCCGTGTATGGCCCTCAATCGCGACGTGCGCGCCGATCTCCGTGTCACGACCGATGGTGACATGTCCACCAATGACGCTGTAAGGCCCGACCTTAACACCTGGGTCGAGTTCGGCGCGGGAACTGACCACTGCTGAAGGATGAATTTCCGTAATATTTGTCATAAATCCTCTCACCCGACCGTGGCCACAAGTTCTGCTTCCGCAACCAGATCCTGGTCTACAAAAGCCTTTCCACGCATCTTCCAGACACGGGAACCGGTCCTTAATGCCTGGACTTCAAATCTAAGCTGGTCCCCGGGAACAACAGGCTTCCGGAATTTCACCTTGTCCATTGACATGAAAAAGACTGAATCCATGTTTTCTTTGTCCGCGGGACCGGAAAGAGAGAGACGGGCCAGGACCCCTCCCACCTGGGCCATGGCCTCGATAATCAGTACTCCCGAAAATGCCCCTGAAAAAAAGGCTCGTTGGCTGTCACATTCTTTATCCCCACAACTCTTTTCCCAAGCTCTATTTCGGTAATCCGGTCAACTAACAAAAAGGGATACCGGTGGGGAAGTAGTTTTATAATATCCTGGTAATAAAGGGGGGGTTCCATAGCTGAATTTACTCCCTATTTCAGTTTCTCCTCAAGCTCTTCCAACTTTTTCTCCAAATACCTCAGCCGTTCACTGAACTGCGGCAATCGTTTGATGAGCCCGGAGGTTTTCAGCCAGAGACGATGCGGCATGCTTGGAGTCCCTGAAACAACTTCGCCGGATGAAACGGACTTTGCAATGCCTGACTTGGAACCGATCATGACCCTGTCTCCGATCTCCACATGATCGGAAATGGCAGCCTGCCCCCCTATGATTACCTGACGTCCGATAAGAACACTGCCCGCGATTGCTACCTGCGCAACCACGATTGTATCCTCTCCTATGACCACATTATGGGCTACCTGCACTAAATTGTCTGTCTTTACACCCTTCCCTATCCATGTCTTTCCTAAGGCGGCCCGGTCAATACAATTATTGGAGCCGATTTCCACATTATCATCGATCTGCACAATTCCGATCTGAGGGATCTTGACAGAGGTGCTGCCGTCCTGCACAAAACCGAATCCGTCGCTTCCTATGACGGTTCCTGCATGGATAATCACATCATTCCCAATTACGCAGTCTTCTAAAATGGATACATTAGGATATACAACGGTCCTGTTTCCGATTTTGACCCTGTCTCCGATGAAAACCCCTGCAAACAGGACAACATCATCTCCAATGACCGCATCCTCCCCGATGTACACATAAGGATAGACAGATACGTTGTTTCCCACACGGCTGC
>JAFDDR010000208.1 GCA_019310785.1 Deltaproteobacteria bacterium | reverse complement strand
TTTTGTATTACTTTATCTCACAACTTTCGAGTGGCTTTTTGATCAGTGGTTAACTGATAAGGCTTATTCCCATGGGTTCATAGTCCCTCTGATCAGTCTCTACCTCGTTTGGATAAAGCGTGAGCAATTAGCTTCTCTCAAGTCGAGTCCCCGGTATTTGGCCGGCAGCCTTGTCTTGGTTGTAAGTGGTATCCTCCTCCTGGTTGGACGCGTTGGCGCTGTCATCCAGGTTGAGAGTATTTCATTGCTGTTAATGTTGCCCGGTGTGGTCCTGTTTGTATGGGGCTGGTCTCATCTCAAGGCTTTGGTCTTGCCCATCTTTTATCTCCAGTTCATGGTCCCATGGATGGATGTATTCATTGAACGCATCCAGTGGACCTTTCAGCTCCTGTCAGCCGAGATTGGAAGCTGGTTATTAAAGGTCATGGGTTATTCTGTTTATCACACCAGGACTTTTATCCAGCTTCCGGATATCACAATGGAAGTGGCCAGGGCATGCAGCGGTATCAATTTTTTGATATCCGTTATTGCCATTGGTTTGCCGTTAGTCTACCTCACACAGAGAACCTGGTTGAGAGGCGTGGGCGTGGTTGTGGCCGGTTGTGTTATCACGGTTATGGCGAATGGCGGTCGGGTGGCAATTGCGGGTATTATGGGCTCCCATTATGGCGCGGAAATGCTTCACGGTCCGGGTCACATCTTCCGGGGATGGTTCGTGGCCCAGGTAGGATGGATCGGCCTCTTTTTAATCAACTGGGCCGTACTAAAATTACCATGCCGATACGAATATAGACTGTACGAAAGATGGAAGAAGAGTCGAACAGTGCGTGAAAAGGCCGGTACGCAAAACGTTTCAGCGCGTCCGATCGCAATTGTTCTTCTGTTATTACTCGGGTTAGGGATTTACATACACGGGTTTGCGATGCCACGTGACATTCCCCTTAAACGCGTGTTAACAGCCTTTCCTTACAGTATTGGGAACTGGAATGGGAGTGAGTCGAAGTGGATGAAAGGTGAAGAATTATTTCCCGGCGCAGACTCACAACTTACGCGCACATACCGGAATAAATCAGGTGGAGAGGTACACCTTTATGTTTGCTATTTTGAGTCACAAGGCTGGGAGAAAAGGCTGATCAGTTTTCATGACAAACCATTATTTAAGAGCGTGAAAGTTTTCGCCACAGAACTTGGCGAAGTTAGACCGCAAACCGTAAACCGTTCCTTACTAATTATTGATCGAACCCGCTATGAGATCGTATTCTGGTACAGGTTTCCATCCGGTGATCTGACCGGACGACGCGATACGAAGCTCAAAACCATCTCCGATGCCCTGATCCACAGGCGAAACAACGGCGCAGTGATCCTGTTAGCAAAACCATTGTATAATAGAAGTGAGGAAGCATCGGTGTCAGGTGAGATCAAGGATTTCCTGAGTGCTGTGGCCCCGGCCCTGTGCGAGTATCTGCCATGATTGGGCAGGATTGACAGAGTATTTATATAACCTGCTGAAAATTGGTAAAAGAATGCAGGGCGTAAGCTTTTTTAATCAAAAGAATTCCTCGTAGCTCTGCTACTGGGTTAAATATGAAAAAATAAAATATTATGAAGCACAGTTTATGCACAATGCTATTTGGATAAAATATATTCTATAAAACTGAAGGAAGAAGGATAATGCAATTTAACGCAATCTTTGAAAAGGATGAACATGGTTACTTTGCTTATGTCCCAGCTCTAAAGGGGTGTGTATCTCAGGGAGATACTTTTGAAGAAGCTTTGAAAAATATTAGAGAAGCGATCGAACTTTACATTGAGGATTTAGAATTTGATGAGATAGGGCGAGCTACGAAAAAGAATTATATCATTGCACCAATTGAGGTTGATATTTATCATGCGGGATTGATGGACTTTTTACGAGTCCATCAATTTTAGGTTGCCTAAGAAATATGAAGAAAATCGCAAAGCGATTAACCTTGAACTGTGAAGCGTGAACCTGACAACCTGAGTTACAAAAAATGATTCCTCCCTTCTGTCATGCCGGTTTATGAATATATGGCCCTGAACCGGGCCGGAAAAAATGTGAAGGGCATTATTGATGCCGACAGCGTGTTGGCGGTCAGGCAGGCATTAAGGGGCTCCGGGGTATTCCCGGTCCAGGTGAAAGAGACCTCATCCACACTTAGAGAAGCACCTTTCCATCTTAACTCCGTCGGAACTCTTTTTAGGCGAGTCAAACCCGGAGAGCTTTCTGCTGCTACACGACAGTTAGCGACTTTGTTGAGTGCCGGACTCAGTATCGTTGAATCCTTGAATGCACTGATATCCCAGGCCACCAATCCCCTGCTCAAGAAAAATATGATCCAGATCAAGGAATCCGTCAACCAGGGAAACAGCCTTGCCTTTTCCCTGTCCCGGCACCCCAAGGTATTTTCACAGATTTACATTAACATGGTCAGGGCCGGGGAGGCTTCCGGCTCTCTTGATCTGGTTTTGGAGCGATTGGCCGAATACAGTGAGCATCAAGAAGCCTTGAGAGGTCGAATTAGAGCGGCCATGGCCTATCCTGTAATCATGTTCGTTATCGGGACCGTGATTCTGTTTTTGTTAATTGGTTTTATTGTGCCTAATATTACCATAGTCTTCCGCGAGATGGATCAAACCCTGCCCCTGCCTACCGTTGTCCTTATTGGTGTAAGTAATTTCCTGAAATCTTACTGGTGGCTTGTCCTTTCCGGTCTGTTGGGATGTATCGCGTTAGTCCAGAAATCAGCAAAAAGCCGGAAAGGCCAATATGTATGGGATAAAATTAAGCTCCGTATGCCTGTGTTTGGATCTATCAATGGGAAAATGGCAATGGCACGATTCGGCAGAACCCTTGGCAGTTTGCTTCAAAGTGGTGTGCCCCTTTTATCGGGCCTTGAGATTGTTCGAAATATTGTTAATAACGGTCTGATTGCCAGGGCCATAGATGATGCCATTGTGCAGCTTGAGGAAGGTGAAAGCCTTGCGATGCCACTTTCTCGCAGCCCCTGGTTTCCCCCCATTGCAGTGCAAATGATATCCGTGGGTGAGAAGAGCGGGGAGCTGCAGAACATGCTCGACAAGATCGCCGACATCTATGAAAGGGAGACGGAGTCAAAGGTGATAGCATTAACCTCAATGCTTGAACCGATCATGATTCTGGCTATGGGTTTAGCTGTTGGGTTTATCGTTGTCTCCATATTGTTCCCTATATTCGAAATGAATCAGATGATACGTTAAGGAGATAGAAGATAGAAAATAGAAGACAGGAAACAGAGGACAGAAGACGCCCCGGTTAAATAGAACTACAGAGACATTTAACGGGGTAAAGAGGACAGAAGACGGAAGACAAAGGGCAGATGGTGCAGGGTGAAAGGCGAAAAAATAATAAAAATATATCTCACACCCACTCTCCTTCGTTTTTACTTAGGATCGTTCGAGACACAGAGCACACAGAGTTCTAAAAGATTTTCAGGGAATTATCGAGAATGTACGCACAAAATGAAAGTGGGGATTATATAAAGAATGAGATAAGCCGGCTTATTTCATTCGTTCACAGACCCCACTAATCCTGATGCTCTGTCATCAGGATCCCTGCCTTGCAGGGATTTTGAGCGCGCATTAATATTAGCGTTTCGTGCTTTTCTCAGTGCCCTCCGTGCCTCAAGCTTGTCCTGTGAAATGCATTAGTCCTTCTATTTTACTGGGGCGAAGCGGGTGGTGGGAAAAAACAAACAACTGATTCTGAGGTGAACAGCTAAAGAAGGTGAAGGAAATGTCAAATGACAGATTGAGAGATAGTGGTTTTACCCTGATAGAACTCATGGTGGTTATTGTGATCTTGGGTATTTTGGCCGGATTTGTTGTTCCAAGAATCATGGGGAGACCTGAGGAGGCGAGAAGAATGAAGGCCAAAGTTCAGATACAGAGTATAGAAACCGCTTTAAAGCTATATAAACTGGACAATGGCGATTATCCCTCGACAGAACAGGGTCTTCAGGCTCTTGTGGAGGCCCCGACGGTCGGAAAACTTCCCAGGGCCTGGCGGAAGGGAGGATATCTGGAAAAAGGCAAGGTTCCCAATGATCCGTGGGGTGGTGATTATCTCTATCTTTGTCCGGGTGTTCACGGAGAGCTTGATCTTTTCTCATACGGCGCTGACGGAGAGCCGGGCGGAGAGGGTAAAAACAAAGATATTAATAGCTGGGAATTAGATTAATCAATGTCCAGGGATGAAAAAGGTTACACCTTTATTGAACTGACCGTTGTCATCATATTGATCGGGTTGATGGCGGCAATATCCGTGCCAAGAATACGGCATGGCTTTTTGACTGACGAACTCAAGAGTGCTTCACGCAATTTGGTGGGAGTAATAAAAAGTTTAAGAAACGATGCGATTAGTGGGCAAAAGGCATTCTTCCTTCATCTCGAATTTGAATCCAATCGTTTTTGGACTGATTCAGAAGAGATGCTCGAAGAAGAACGTCTGTTGGCCCGTGAAAATGCCCCATCTCTCCAGGAAGGTGTCAGCATCCTTGACGTATGGTTCCGGGGAAAGGGCAAAAAACAACACGGTGTGGCTGTCATCCGGTTCAGCAAGAAGGGGTACGTGCAACAATGTGCTATCCATCTGAGTTCGGACGATGGCAGGCAGTTTACCCTTGTATTGAGCTCTTTCTTAGGCAGGGTCAGGGTCCTGGACAGGTATGCAGAACTGGAGGATATCTAATATCGTAAGCGTTCATGGGTTAAGAGGTTCAAGGTTTGGGGTTTCAGGTTTTACCCTGCTTGAGGTGATGGTGGCCATGGCTATCATAGCCATTGCCCTTACTGCCGACCGGAGGCTCTGCTCTCTGATTCCGGTGATTTCGGAGAGGATTTTCCCGGCTACACGTGGCAGGTTACTGTGAACCGTATAGCCTTTGATAACCTGGAAGATGTATCCGATTATCTCAGACAAATTGATCTCGAAATATCCTGGGGCGAGGATGAGTCATACAAATATCGGATTAGAGAATATGTGTTTGTTCCAAAATCGGATTAAATGCAAACAACAAAATGCTCCCCAAGGAACATTATTAACGTGACAAACTCAATGTATGCGAAGGGTTTTACCCTGCTGGAGATAATGATCGCAATCTTCATATTTGCGAGCGTTCTTTCAACAATCTTTATCTCTTATACGGGAACTTTCAATATTATAGACAAGACAGAATCACGGTCAAACATTT
>JAFDDR010000207.1 GCA_019310785.1 Deltaproteobacteria bacterium | reverse complement strand
AGCCTTAACCTTGCCGGCCATAATTTTTTCCCTCAGTTCCGTATACCTTACCAATGCCTTTATTGCCCGGGCCGCGCGTTCGGGGCCTGGAAATACCGGTACGCCTCGCTCTAAGAGCTCCCTTATGAACTGTTCCTTGAGGCTGCGAAAGGTATATCCCACAACGGGCTTGTCATGGGCTTCAAACAAGCGGGCGATTGATTTTCCCTGTGAACCTATCAACCTGGCGCTCTGCTCCTTGACCTGGTCATCAGTCAGACCCATTTGCTCTAAGGCGCGCTTAATGGTATGAGACGGCATAAGAAAGTACATGAGCAAGATATCGGTGTTGTCGTCCTCGATCAGGGCCTTTGGAATTTCTGAGAAATAGTCCAGGGGATTTTTTGTAAAGGTAAGATCCACCGGGTTGTTTATGCTTCCCGTATGGGGTACAAATGGAGCCAGTTTTTCTATTGCCAGTTTTTCTATTGTTTTTTCTGAAAGGGAAGGAAGTTTAAGACCCGCCCTGCCGCAGGAGTCGGCCGCGGCCGCGCCCGGCCCGCCCGAATGAGTTTGAATCACGACCCCTGGCCCTTTGGGTTTGGGCAGACTGCCCAGGGCCCAGCAGAAGTCAAATAGCTCCGTAGCGGATTGTGCCCTGATAATGCCGCTCTGGGAAAACATACCGTCATATAACCGGTCCGGTCCTGCCATTGCCCCGGTGTGGGAAAACCCGGCAAGCTTGCCTGCCTCGGAACCGCCAACATAGAGGGCGACAATGGGTTTTTCGGGAACAATCGCCTTGGCGGTTTCAATAAAGGCCCTTCCACGGTTGATGCCTTCAATATAGAGACCTATAACCTTAGTGTTGGGGCAGGCCCCTAAGTACTCAATACAGTCGACAATATCCACATTAGCTTCATTTCCAACGCTAAAGGCCGTGCTGAAGCCAATGCCGTATCCGGCCAAGTAATTGAACATCTGCGTTACAAAGCTCCCGCTCTGGGAGGCGAATCCGATGAATCCCGGAGGGCCTTCATGCTGCAAAAAGGTGGTGTTGAGTTTGTGGTGCGGGTTTGCAACGCCAATGCAGTTCGGACCCAAGAAACAAATGCCGTGTCTGTCTGCAATCTCAATGATCTCTTTTTCCAGTTCCGGGCCCTGGCCCCCGACCTCTTTGAAACCACCCGAAACAATGATTGCGTGCTTGATCCCTTTTTCCCCGCATTCTTCGAGGACCATTACTGCCAGATCAGGCACTTCGGGCAAATCCAGGACACTCCGGTAGGCCTTGAGGCCCTGCACCAGTTCTTCCTTAGGATGGACCGGATATATCCCTCCTTCAAAACCGAGTGCCAGAAGGGACATTAACTGGCTGGTTCCCATGGCGGTCATATTATTGGAGGCCCCAAAAAAAGCGATGCTTTTCGGGTTGACAATTGGGTATAAAGGACTCTCTTTAATTGATTTCAGCATTTTGTAATAGCTCACCTATAAAAAACCTTTAGACGGGATTACAGGATAAACAAGATTTTTTCCTGTGTATCCTTAATCATAATCCTGTGTTAAAATAATATATTCTCCCGGACATTTCAGGCCCTAATTGGGCAAATTCATATAGTTTTTACTGTGCAAACTGTCAATGCTAACAGAAAAGTTTCTCAAAAACAGGATATATATCCTATTTTACAAGATAAAATTAATCCAGTCCATCCTGTTAATCCTGTCAAAAAAGTATAGTTGGACTCTTACGAATTATTTAATGCCGTATACTTCATCAGGGGGTCCCATTAATACAAATTTAATAGTGTCATCAGGGGTATTGGAACAATCCGAACAGGCAACAAATTCAGCGTCTCCCTTTTTTCGGCATGCGGAACAATACAGGTAGATTATGATGAAGTTACGTTTGACCGGGCAGGAGTAAAATCCTCGCAAGTTACCCTTTAGGGGTTCGCCAAATTCAACCGGGTGCTCCATAATCTGGCGAACTTTCTGTTCAATCTGCTTCTTTATGCCGGCATATTTCTTTATGCCTTTCAAGAATGCCTTTTCGAATTTTGCTTTCATCAGTCGCCAAAAACTTCGTCAAAGGTGTGCCATTCAGCCGTGCCGTCGCGGAGCCTGGACTGTACGTCTATCAGCGATTTGTGGAAGTCAGGATTGGAGAGTATGATCTCCATGCTCTCTCCTTGGGCCTGGCGTTTGAGTGCGAGGATAAACTGAGTAACAACTTCGGCGACTGTTGTTCGGTTCTCTTGCACGTATACCTTGACAAAATCCACCAAATCCTGGTCAAGGCTGATATTTAAGCGTGTTTTAGGCATGATATTTCCCCTTAAAATTAATGTTCCTAATATACACATATCGGGAACAATTGTCAAGGAGCCGCAAAAGAGATTCCTGCTTTAAATTTTTGTTAGGGTCAGGTAAGGCCCCGCCGGTTTGCATCAATCTCTTTGGCCCGTGCTTTGAGATCTTCCCCTGCCAAGGTCAAGGCAGTGGAAGTAAAAAACCACTCCTTATACCGTTCATTAAGGTACCGGTAGAGTTCTTTTGGGTCCAGATGCTGTCTTTCAGCCTCCTGCCAGAACCCGATCTTGGAGGAACGCCACAGTTTGTCCGCATCTTTTATCAGCCCCTCTTCAAGGGATTGGGCGTTCTCTCCCGAATCGTGCCTGCTGATGATGGCGCTGATTTTTTGGATCAGGACAGGGTCATAATCAAGTGAATGAAGGATTTGCTGTGCTATGGCCGCGCCTTCGGTTTCATGAATGCGGTTGAGACGTTCCGCTTCTTCCCCTTCTGCTAAGACGCCGAAGGCCGCAGAGATGACTTCTGGTTCTAAAACCGACCAGCCCACATCATGGAGGATCACAGCAGGTTCCACGATTCCCTTGTCTCCCCCCTCGCGTTGCAATAGGATCAGCGAGTAATCATGAGAGACCCTTGTATGTTCCATGTCCCCTCTGACAGACAGGTATGGATTGGCTTCTTCAAAAAGCCTCTGGATAAATCCGGTCCACTGCATGGTCATCCTTGCACCTCCCCCTCGATCAACTGGAGGAACGCCTTCACAGGTGGCGAAAGGTCAACGCCTCGGGGAAAGACAGTGTCGGTCTGTACGAAGATAGGGCCTTCCTTGAGCGGCACAGGCTTGAGTAGCCCCAATGTGGCTTCCAACCGGATTTCGGGCTTGTAGAGGAAGGATATTCCCTGACCTTTGATAATATATTCCTTTATGAACTCCACGCTGCCGGCCTCTAACAGAACCGAAGGGTTGATGCCGTGAGAACTGAGCAGGGACAGGATAGCATATCTGGATCCGGATCCGTTTTCCCTGATGATAATCGGTTCGTTCTGAAGGTCCCTGAGAGATACCTCTTCATATTTCGAAAACCTGTGCTGCGTTGATACGACCAGGCAGAACTCTTCCTTCGTATAGGGGACCACCTTTAACTTGCTCTTATATGGCAGCCTGCCGATGGTGCCCACGTCATACGTGAAGTCCAAAACACCATCCGCAATTTCCTGGGAACTCCCTACCTTGAGAATGACTTTCACATTGGGAAAACGTTTCTGGAAGCGGGACAAGAGCCCCGGCATGAGGTGCCTTGCGAAGCTTCGGGTAGTACCTATGGTGAGTGATCCCTGGGACAAGTCCGCATGGCCTTTCAGGACATACTCCATTTCCTCTACGATCTCAAATACCCGCTCTGAATAACCAAACAGCACCTCTCCCGCATCCGTAAGCTCGAGGCCTTTTCCGTATTTCCTGAAAAGTTTGAGATCCAGGTCCTGTTCTAAGGATTTCACCTGCATGGTGACTGCCGGCTGGGTGACATAGAGGGCCTCAGCGGCCTTGGTAATGCTCTTTTCCCTGGCGGCCAAGAAAAAAGCCCTGAGTTGATTGAGATTGATTCGCATGGGCAAGCCTATAAGTAAATCTTTAGGTTCATAAGAAAAACTTATGAAAGTATAAAAATAAATGCTTTGACAAGTCAACAAAAAAACTAACAATATTTACAAAAGGAAATGAGGAATTGAGGAGCGGCATACTAAGGTGAGATGGCTTCCATGACACCATACCGTATCATGTTCTGGCAGATCGAAGATGTTCGGATCTTCTACTTGCTGGCGGGCCTGGCCACAGGGCTTTTTCTGGCAGGCGTAGCCGCCCACATCTGGGTATGGAAAAAGAATGCAGGATCTCTTGAGGTTCCTTTTTCAAGGGACGCTCTCAAAAGGACGATCCTGGATAGCTTCCTGGGCCGGCGCGTACTTCAGGGAGACATAGCCGCCGGCTTGATGCATATCTTCCTGTTCTGGGGGTTTTTATCTCTTTTTATCGGCACCGCTTTACTGTTCATCCACGACTATCTCTTTTCGTTTTTAACAGGCACCGTTTACCTGGTCTATTCCCTGGCTTTGGAAGTGGGAGGACTCATGTTCCTGGCAGGAATCCTGTGGGCCATCATCCGTAGATATATCCAGCGCGTGCCCCGGCTTGAAAGACGATTGGAGGATGCCCTGGTACCGGCGTGGCTCCTGCTCGCTGCCCTTTCCGGTTTTATGTTGGAGGGACTCCGGTTGGCCTCCAAGCATCCCCAATGGGGTGCCTGGTCCTTTGTGGGCGGGTGGATGGGCGCGCCGTTTTCAGCCGCTACGGCCGAGGTCCTTTATCCATATCTCTGGTGGGGGCACGCGCTCTTGAGCCTGAGCTTTATCGCAGTGCTCCCCTTTACCAAACTTTTTCATATCGTGGGGGCGCCCGCGGGCATTTATTACCAGGCGTTTCCCAAATCGACCACCCTGGATGTAGAGGAAGGGGCAGGAGAATTTGATCTAAGTGATTCGATCTTCTTTGACGCCTGCATGCGGTGTGGGCGGTGCGTGGAGGTTTGCCCCTCCACGGGTGCCGGTGAACCTTTTGCCCCTCGGGATTTTGTCCAGGCCATGCGGCGTGGCCTGTGGCATGAGCATTTTCCCTTAGGGGATATCCGGTTCCTAAGCAGGGGTGAAAAAAGCGAAGTGGACGACAGATTCTGGTACTGCACCACGTGCCGGGCCTGCCTTGAGGTCTGCCCTGTCTACGGCGCCACTTTCGAGGCCGTCATAAAGAAAAGGGTTTTGGCCGTGGAAGAAGGGACCCAGGTTCCTGTGCTTATGAACCAGACACTTGAAAAGGTTTTCAAGTACGATAATCCCTGGGAGTCATCCAAAAAGAAGCGGGGGGCCTGGGCAGAGGGGCTGGATCTGCCTGATCTCACAAAGAAGAGCACAAAAGCGGATCTCTGTTATTTTGTGGGGTGTACCACCTCATTTGATGACACGGCCCAGGGAATAGCCATGTCGTTTTCAAAGATCCTCCAGTCGGCCGGGGTCGATTTCGGCATCCTTGGCAAAAAGGAGCCCTGCTGCGGGGACATTGCCAGGCGGGTGGGTGAATTGGGCCTCTTTGTGGAGCAGATGGAGAAGTGTCTCGATCTTTTTGACAAATACGGCATTACCGACGTGGTGACCTCTTCGCCCCATTGCTTCCATACGTTTCAAAATGAATATCCTGAAGCCTCCTTTAGGGCTCGGCATTACACCCTGTTTCTGCGGGAACTCATCACTGATGGGAGACTCCGATTCAAAGAGGGGGAGGGGGCAACGGTCACCTACCATGACCCCTGCTACCTGGGCCGGTACAATCGGATTTTTGATGAACCGAGGGAGATCATTCGCTCGATCCCCGGGCTCAACCTGGTGGAAATGACCCACCACGGAGCCGACAGCCTCTGCTGCGGCGGAGGAGGCGGAAGGATGTGGCAGGACCTTGACGGCGAGGTCAAGATGAGTGAGGTCCGGATCAGGGAGGCCGAGGCAACCGGCGCACATATCCTCGTCACTGCATGCCCTTTGTGCCGCATCATGTTAGAGGATGCCCGCAAGGTTGCAGGGCTGAACGAGACCCTTCGGGTTATGGATTTGAACGAACTGGTTTTGCAGGCATTAGAAGAAGTGAGGTAAGAGAAATCATAAGGGTGTAACCTTTTTTTGTAGCGCAGAGCTTTAGCTCTGCCATTTTGATGCAGGGCTAAAGCCCTGCGCTACGCTATGAGAGAGAATGCACGCAAAAAGGTTACACTCAAATCATAAGATCTTAAGCGGATAATATTTCCATCGGTTTTCAATCGACAATCGTAAATCG
>JAFDDR010000035.1 GCA_019310785.1 Deltaproteobacteria bacterium | reverse complement strand
GCGGCCGAAGGTCTATTCGTACTTACATGGACCGGCCCGTAGAACGGGAGGTTATCGGCAGGCTTATTCATATAGCCGGCCATGCCCCTTCCGGGCATAACAGTCAGCCGGTGCGGTGGCTGGTGATTTACGACGGCAATGAGGCTCAACGGTTGGCCGGATTAGTGGTAGACTGGATGCGCTATTTACTGAAAGAGAAGTCTCCCTTAGCCAAGGCCCTTCACATGGACCGGATTGTGGCGATTTGGGACAGGGGAATCGACAGGATCTGTCGCGGCGCACCGCACATCATCGTGACCCATGCCCCCAAAGAGGATCGTGCCGCACAGGCGGCCTGCACCATTGCCTTAGCGTATCTGGAATTGGCCGCACCTTCCTTTAAATTAGGCGCGTGCTGGGCCGGATACTTTAACGCCGCCTCCACCCTGTGGCCGGCCATGCAAGATGCCCTGGGACTTCCAGAAGGGCACGCCGCCTTCGGAACCATGATGGTCGGTTATCCCAAATACCGGTATCACCGGCTGCCGCTTCGAAATGAGGCGCCGATTGAGTGGCGGTAGATTCGTGGTAACATTTTGGCTTTTTGAACGAAGATAGGAGCCGAGACCTTTGCAAAACACCCTCTTTTACCCAATTTCGGCGTCAAGCTCAAATTTCAATCCTCGAAATACTCAATGTATTCCTGCGGTTGAAATTTTCGCCTTCCTTGAACTTGACCAAAATTGAGCATTTTTCAAAGGTCTCAGGAGCCATGGGTATCTTTACTTGCCCGGTTAGTTTTTGTAGAATAAGAAGGGATTTTCCCTGAGATCGAGGAGTTGAAATCATATGCGCATTGCTCCGCTTATCATCGTAGTGGTCTCCCTGCTGCTTGCCGGATGTCAGGGAGGCAAAGAGCAGCTTAAGAAGGCCGTTGTTCCGTTTGATGTACAGATAATTAGTTATCACGTAAGGGAAATCGAGAAATCGTTAGAAGAGTTCATTCGCCGGCTCTATTTGAAGAATCCCAAATATGAAAAGGATCCGGAAGTTAGGCATAAAAAGATACAGGCGATTTTTCATGGTGCGGAAATGCCGGTTACTGAATTTAATGATAAACCTTCCCATGAGGTCTTAGCTGCCGCGTTTGAGCCAAACCCGACCTACTCCGATAGAATTTTTCTGCTTGGCCTCGGTATGAAAAAGAGCGTGCGGGAGGCGTACAGTATTGAGGAAAAGATTTTTGTAACCAGCCTCCAGATTGGACATGGAAGGCTTGAAAGTCTCTATGCCAACACAAGCCAGGTAAACTGGCGGCTGAAGGTCTACCGGGACGAAGATGGCAGGCTGCTGTTTTTGACCAATGAGGTGGGAGAAAACGGGTATATCAATATGGGATATGAAGTCATCATGACAGAGATCCTGACCCGGATTAAGGATGATATTTATCTGCGCGGCGGCGCGCCACCGAAATTTGCATTCAGCATGGCATCCCTTTTTATGGCGATTCTTTTCTGAAACAGCCATTCATGTTCCATTGTGGTCAGGTCGCAGTTGTGGTAGCCTGACTAAGCCCTAAGTAGTGCTCATCCAGAAACTAACGTTTTTGGATTCGCGCTATCAGCCATCAGCTTTCGGCTTTCAGCAAAGGACATTAAAAACAAAGTGTTGGCTGATTGCTGATCGCTGACCGCTGAAAGCTCCATCCAGAAATTAGTTGTTTCTGGATGGACACTGAGTAACGTTATTCTTTGTATCTTAGGATTTGGTTTATAAAAGGAATTTATTTATATGATAGGGAGGGGTGGACATGAATAGTATCGAACAATTAGGAAAGAACAGGCTTTTTGACCAGTTAACTGAAGACGAAGTGAGTGCCTTTCAGGAAAAATTCCATAAAGGAGAGGTTGCATCCGGGGAATATATCTTTAGAGAAGGGGACGTCGGTGATAAGCTATACATCGTTGAAGAAGGCTCTGTTTTCTTAAAAAAGCGAATTATGGGAGACATTGAAAAGAAACTGTTTGCGGCCACCACGGGATTTGTATTTGGGGAATTCAGTTTCATGGATGGCGGGGAAAGGTCCGCCTCTGCTTTTGTAGAAGAAGACGCCTGTATTTTGAGCTTAGGGCGCAGTGATCTTGATGTTTTTATACAGAAAAATCCGAAAACCGGGGCCAAGCTATATCGCAATCTGCTTTACATCGTTGTAGAACGCCTGAGGCGAACAAATGAGGCTTATCGGCATGCTGTCCGATGGAGTCTTGAGATAACCGGCACACAGAAGCTGAATTTCCACTATTTGGTGAGCGAAAAGATAGATATTCGTGTTGAATTGACTACCGGCAGGGTCTTTGAAGGGAAGGTCCTTCAGTTGGAAAAAAGTGATGCCGGATATGAGGTAGTTCTTTCGGATGAGGCGGGCAACCTCGCCCTGGTGCCATATCACGCTATTGCTTCGGTTACCCTTGCATAATAATAGCTTTGGTATTCAGTACCAACAAAACCCTGTCCCGCACGCAAAGCCGCCGAAATATTAGAATGGTCAAAAACATAAGGTTCAGGGAAGAAAAAATTGGGCCTGGATGCAAATTTAGGTCCTTCGTGGTGTTACAGCCTAAATGCATTAAAGCCATGCGTTTATGATATAAGACACTAAGTTTACCAAGTTTGGGCGACATCTTGTTATTAAGGACCATATGAATTGCATTTGACTAAGGGCATTTTTGAAATTCAAGCCTTACATTTACAAACAGCGATTTATAACTTGACATACGCAGAAAAGTAACATAAATAAAAAAATTTCATTTTTGACAGGCAGGACAATTGATATGAAGACATTTGTTGCAATAGAACAGGACATTACCAAAAAGTGGTACGTTGTGGACGCCAAAGATAAGGTCTTGGGCAGGCTGGCCACCCAGATCGCTATGCGCTTGAGAGGCAAGCACAAGCCTATTTTTACCCCCCACGCCGATACCGGTGATTTTGTTGTGGTGATCAACGCCGACAAGGTAGCCCTGACCGGCAAAAAGTGGGATAAGAAAATCTATTACCACCATACCGGATATATCGGAGGTCTGAAACAGATTTCGGCAAAGAAACTGCTTGAAAAGAAGCCCGAGGACCTTTTGCGTTTTGCGGTAAAAGGTATGCTTCCCAAGAACAGTTTAGGCCGGCGGCAACTGAATAAATTGAAGATATATGTTGGCACGGATCATCCGCATGAAGCGCAACAACCGGAGGTATTGGAGATATAAATGGCAGAGGAAAGGTATTACGCAACCGGAAAGAGAAAGAGATCAGTGGCCCGGGTGTGGATGGCACCGGGTACAGGGCAGATTACCGTAAACAAAAAGCCCTTTGAGCAATATTTGGTCAGGGAATCGGACAGAAATCTTGCGGTTGAGCCACTTAAACTCGCTGAATTACTTGAAAAATTTGACCTGTATATAAATGTCAGAGGTGGCGGTATCAGCGGACAGGCAGGGGCCATCAGGCACGGTATCAGCCGGGCGCTTGTAAGTTCGGATCCTGAACTCCGTGATCTTTTAAAAAAACATGGGTTTTTGACCAGGGATCCAAGGATGAAAGAACGTAAAAAGTATGGTCAGCCTGGCGCGCGGGCCCGGTTTCAGTATTCGAAACGTTAAGTTCCTTACGATATTTGAGCTAATGAACGGGGAGTGCAGGTTTGACTCCCCGTTTTTATTATAAGACCTCATGGACGAAAAAAACATAAAACTGACGTTGGCCTATGACGGAAGCCATTATCATGGATGGCAACGGCAGAAAAACGGGGTCACTATCCAGGGTGTTGTTGAAGAAAAAATTGAAATTATGGTCGGTGAGCCTGTCAAGCTGATTGCTTCGGGCAGGACAGACGCGGGCGTCCATGCCATAAACCAGGTCTGTAATTTTATAACCCGGTCCAAAATTGGGCTCGAAGAGATGAAAAGGGGCCTTAATTCCCTCCTTCCTGATGATATTTTTGTAAGAGACTCCGAATATGTATCCCTTGAATTTCATGCCAGGTACAAAGTCAAAAGCAAGACCTATGAATACAGGATATTGAACCGGGAAGATCCGGACCTGTTCCTGCGTCATTATGTCTGGCATATTCGAGTGCCCCTGAATGCAAAAGAGATGTCAAAATGTTTGGCTGTTTTCACTGGAAGGCATGACTTCTCCTCTTTCAGGTCTTCGGGAAGCGGCAACCTGGACCCGGTCAGGACCGTTTTGCGGGCCGAGCTTCATGGCCCGGGAGAGGGAATGCTCAGGGTTGTTATTGAGGCGGAAGGCTTTCTAAGGCATATGGTGCGTAATATTTTAGGGACTCTGGTGGATGTAGGCCTGGGCAAAATGGATGTTATGCGCTTTAAGGAAATTCTGGAATCAAAAGACCGGCGAATGGCCGGTGTTAAGGCCCCTCCGCAGGGATTATTTCTTATGAACGTGGAGTATTAGCCTTTACTTCTTGGTTCCCTTTAAGGAGTTGCTGACTGCCTTGTGTACCTGCTTCCAGACTTCCTCAAAAGAATTCACGGATAATCTTCCCACTTCAATGAACTTGACCACGATCTCTTTGGTGACTTTGACGGCAAGCACCTCTTTTTGTTCCATTATCACGTACCTCTTTTATTTTTACATTGAAAACCTGGTTCTCCGGGACAGGTCAGAACTGGATGGCACTACCTTGGAGCTTTGTGTCTAAAATTACAACAGAGCACATCCCCTCTGGGCCAGGCTTTTTACTCGACTGGCCTTGGAGGTTTTTTACGAGGTTATCAAATATAGACCCCCGCTGAACGGAAGAAGGCCGTCCTCAGATTCAGCAGGGGTCAATCTTAAGAAGAACCCATAAAGCCCTCCTTAGATATTTAAGTTTGTTGTAACTCAGGTTGTCAGGTTCACGGTTCATAGTTCAAGGTTAAACGCTTTGCTATTTTTTTCATATCTCCGCTGCAACAAAGAAGTAGCTCCGGATTTGTGTGCAATAGAACCTGGTGCTCTGCAAGAACTGGATGAACTATGCATTTGATGTAGAATCGAACCTGTCTTTCATCAAACTAACCTTGAACCCTTAACCTCTGAACGTTGAACCTGAGCAGTTACAGTTTGTCAGATTAATGCTTGAAAATCAAATCCCCCAAACTCCAGGAATCTCTACACCGCACTTGGGACAACAGTTGCCTTTGATCTTGTTCCGCGTGATTTGAAAACCGAATCGGTTGATCAGTAGTTCGCCACACTCATGGCAGAAGGTGTTTTCGCCCTCGTCGCCGGGAATGTTTCCCGTATAAACATACTTCAGCCCCGCCTCATATCCGAGATCCCTTGCCCGCCGAATGCTTTCAGGAGGTGTGGAGGAGATATGGTCGAGGCGGTATGTGGGGTGGAAACGGCTGATGTGCCAGGGGATGTTCGGATCTAAATCAGCTAAAAACCGGGCAATAGCTTTAAGTTCTTCTTTGGCGTCATTAAGACCTGGAATCAACAGGGTGGTGACCTCCAGCCAAACACCCTGCTTTTTCATGGTCTCTAATGTTTTTAATACAGGGGCCAGCTTTGCCCCGCACTGGTCCTTGTAAAACCTGTCACTGAAGGCCTTGAGGTCCACATTGGCTGCGTGAAGATCAGGGGAAATTTCTTCAAGGCATTGTGTAGTCATGTATCCGTTGGACACAAAAACATTCTTGAGACCCCTGGACGTTGCAAGCCGTGCCGTGTCCAGGGCCAACTCGAAATAGATGGTGGGTTCCGTGTAGGTATAAGCTATTGAAGCGGAGCCTGTACGCAGTGCGTCCTCGACGATCTCTTCCGGGGTCATGTCCTCCCCGATGATCCGGTTTTGATCTGACGGCATCTGGGAGATATCCGAATTCTGACAGAATGAGCACCTGAAATTGCAGCCCACGGTGGCTATGGAATAGGAAAGGCTGCCCGGCAAAAAATGGGACAGGGGTTTTTTTTCGATGGGGTCGCAGTGCCTTGCAATGACCTTTCCATACACAAGGCTTATGAGCGTACCCACCCGGTTTTCCCGGACACCGCAGATCCCCCTTGCCCCGCCCTTAATCAGGCAGTTATGGTTGCATAAATGACAGCGGACCTTTTCGTTTTCCAGCTTTTCATACAGGTATGCCTCTTTCATCTACACGCACTCCTCTAATCTGTTTCAGGTGGCTGACGGTATTTGCTCCGATAAGGGATTGGCTCGGCTTTTTCATCTTAATTTTCAAAGGGAGGCTGTCGGCCTTTACGGTGTAAGTCATTGTGGCAGAAATACCTAAGAATGACCCGAAAGGGGAATGCTTCAACCCCACAAGGTCCTTTCCTGAATGCCTCATTTTTTCAGCAAAAGAAGGACGAATTTTTGTGCAGGCCCAGGAAACAGGTGTATCGCCGTAAGCCGCGCGCAAAAAAGATTTCAACTGCCAGAGGTTATAAAATCTGCTTTGACCGAACAGTGGGTCTCCAAAATAGCCCTGGACCCTTTTTACAAAGCCGCTCCACGACAGGCCGTTTATTACCCCGATGAATATCTTTTTGTTGGCTACCCTTCCTGCTTCCCTCAGTGCGAGAAGGGGATTATCCAGAAATTCAAGGGTATTAATCATAACCGCAAGGTCAAATTCATTATCATCAAAAGGGAGGTCTTCGGCCATCCCGGTTCTGAGAGTGCAGCGGTGGCCTAATCGTTCTTTGGCTTTATGAATCATGTGGGCCGAGGCGTCGATGCCGCTTACATTAAGACCTAATCCGCTGAAGGTAATGAGGTGGTTTCCCGTGCCACAACCAATATCGAGTACCCGTTCGCCCGGCCGGGGGTTTAACAGGGTCAGGATGAGTTTTTCGATGGACCTGTCTATGACCCGGCCATGGGGTGAGTGGTACCAGGATTCGTAGGCCCTGGCGATATCCCTGTCAAAAATGAGTCCCATTTAATGATTTGAAATACACTCCTATCTCTGTTAACTATAACCCAGGTTGAGCGGTTCAATGTTCACGGTTCCCGGTTGAAGAGACCCAACTGTCTGGAGACACTTTTAACTTGTATGGCTTGGATGTCAACAGATTATAAACTTTGAACCTTGAACTTTGAACCTTGAACCGATCACTTGAGTTATAAAATATGAGAATGGACCCAATGATGCAAGCATAAAGTGGTGGACAGATGAAACATCTATCATCCGAAAATACGACCCAAACACCTGAACATAAAGAAACTGAACTGGAAGGTCAGGTAGAGCGGATCACCTATATGAATGAAGAGAATGGGTACACCGTGGCCAAGGTCAATGTCCCCGGGTATCCGGAGCCTGTTACGATTGTTGGAAATCTTCTGGCATTAGCTCCCGGAGAGGTCCTGGAGATGAAAGGTGACTGGGAGACACACCCAAAGTTTGGCCGGCAGTTTAAGATCCTCGGCCACCGTACCGTGCGCCCATCCTCTGTAAAAGGCATCAGGAAATATTTGGGTTCCGGGCTTATAAGGGGTATTGGAAAGGAGATGGCCGCAAGGATCGTCGAGAAATTCGGGGAAGAAACCCTGAAAGTTATTGATGAACGCATCGACGAACTTGCGACGGTTAATGGTATTGGCCGTAAAAGAGTGAAGATGATCAAAAATGCCTGGGCCGACCAGAAAGAGATCAGGGCGATCATGATCTTTCTCCAGGAGCACGGCGTGGGATTGAGCCATGCAACAAAGATCTTTAAACGTTACGGGCAGCGTTCCATTGCGGTTGTGACTCAAAATCCCTACAGGCTTGCCACGGATATACCCGGTATCGGTTTTCAGACGGCAGACAGGATTGCAAAGCAGCTCGGTTTTGAAAAGAATTCACCGGTCAGGGCGGAGGCGGGTACTCTATATGTCTTGAACAGGCTGGCAGAGGAAGGAAATGTTTTTTATCCCTATGATTCGTTAATGGAAAAATGCCGGGAGATCCTAAAAGTAGACAGGGAGACCGTCATCAGGGGCTTTGGGGCCATTGCACTTGATGGAAAGATTGTTGTGGAAGACCTGAATCAGCTCATGGATGAATTTGAGCCGAATCGAAAGGCCGTTTATCTGAAGCGTTTTTACATCTCGGAAACCGGGATTGTCAGACATCTTTCGCGCCTGATTTCATCAAAAAAAAATGTTCGAAGCATGGATGTGCACAAGGCCCTCGAGTGGGTGCAGGAAAAAATTGAACTGCGCTTAGCGCAGAGTCAGATTGATGCGGTCAAAATGGCTGTTTCAGACAAGGTCCTGGTCATTACGGGTGGACCCGGGACCGGAAAGACGACCATCATTCACGCGGTGATCCGGATATATAGTGCAGTGGGCGCGAAGATCTTTTTGGCCGCTCCCACGGGGCGCGCATCCAAACGCATGGCCGAGGCAACCGGTAAGGCTGCCTGCACGATTCACAGGCTGCTGGAATACAGTTGGCAGAAGGGAGGATTTCAAAGAAACGAGGATCGCCCTATTGAAGGGGATGTGATCCTATTGGATGAGGCCTCCATGATTGACACATCGCTTATGTATCACCTTTTAAAAGCTGTCCCTTCCGGTGCCACATTGATTATGGTGGGCGATTCCAATCAACTCCCATCGGTAGGCCCGGGGAACGTGCTAAGGGATGTCATAAAGTCAGGATCGGTTCCGGTGATTGTGTTGAATGAGGTCTTCAGACAGGCAAGAGAGAGCCTCATTATTATGAATGCCCACAGGATTAACCGGGGCCTGGTCCCCGAAGTAAAGGGTTCAGGGGTAGATCCCGGAGATTTTTACTTCATAGAGCAGGGGGACCCGGATCAGGCCCTTAATATCATTATGGAGTTAGTCTTGAATAGGATCCCAAATAGGTTTAATATGGACCCCATGGAGGACATTCAGGTCCTTTCGCCCATGCACAAAGGGCTTTTAGGCACGGCAAACCTGAACATAAAACTGCAAGACGCCTTGAACCCTTCAAAAACGGAAATCGTCAGGGGGGACAGGCGATTCCGTCTGAATGACAAGGTGATGCAGATCAGGAACAACTATGAAAAAGAGGTCTTTAACGGGGATATCGGTCTGATTAAGACCATAGACGAAGAAAAACAGGAAATGGTTGTAACCTATGATGACAAACCGGTTCTTTATGATTATCTTGAACTCGATGAGATAGTTTTGGCCTATGCCATCTCCGTCCACAAGTCTCAGGGTAGCGAGTACCAGGCAATAGTGCTCCCCATATTGCCGCAACATTACCTGTTGCTTCAGCGGAACCTTATTTATACGGCGGTTACCCGGGGGAAGCGATTGGTGATCATAGTGGGAAGCAAGAGGGCCCTTACCATGGGCGTTAAAAATGAAGGCACCATGAAACGGTATACTTATCTTGAAGAAAGGCTAAGGAGTTCATGAAGGATGAAAAAAGCGATTTTTCCCATTATAGCATTGGTCCTCCTGATTTCCGGTGGAACTGCCATTGCTGCGACCGGTTCCGAATGGATGGAAGACTTTAAGGCCGCCAAGGCCAGGGCAACCTTAGAAGGCAAGGATATGTTGCTGAACTTTTCCGGGTCTGACTGGTGTGGCTGGTGCATAAAGTTAAAAAAGGAGGTCTTCAGCCAGCCGGGCTTTATAAAAAAGGCCGCCAAAAACTATGTCCTTGTTGAGCTCGATTATCCGCAAAGAACAAAACAGCCGGCAAGAATAAAGGAACAGAATCAAAAATTAGTAAAGGCATACGGTGTCATCGGTTTTCCTACTGTCCTGGTGACTGATGGCAAGGGCCGAGTATACGCGCGGGCCGGGTATATGGCCGGTGGTCCGGAAAAGTTTATCAGCTATCTCGAAAAAGTCCGTAAAAGCAAGGTCGAGGGGGATGCACTCATAGCAAAGGCTGAAAAGGCACAGGGACTTGAAAAGGCCAGGCTGCTTGATCAGGCCGTGGAGAGAATGGCAGAAAACCAAATGGAAGTTGACCCGGAAATCATTGATCAAATCAAGAAACTCGACAAAAACAATGAGGCAGGCCTGAAAGCCAAATATGAGGTTCGTGAAGGACTTGGAAAAATTATGCAGGAGACCGGGCAGTCAGGGGATTATGACAAGGCCCTTAAAGACCTTGACGGCCTGATTGCGTCCGTGAGCAGCTCCAGTCTCAAACAATACATATATTTTGTAAAAGCCAAAATCTGTTTCATTGGAAAGAAAGACAAAAATGCCGGGATTGAAAACCTGAAAACAGCAGAAAGGATTGCACCGAATACGGAGGAAGGCAAGAAGCTTTCCGAGATGATTAAGCAGCTTGAGGCAATGGAATAAGCTGTCAGGTTTTTCCTGGATTTACAAAACCTGGTCCTAAGGGCCAAGTGAGAATCAGATGGTTCTGCCTTTGAGCTTTGTGCCTAAAAATACAAAATCCAAGCACCAAATTACAAACAAATTTCAAATTCCAATATCCAATGACCAAAACCTTACACGACAAGACATTGTTTGGATTTTAGAATTTTGGTCATTGGAATTTGTTTGATATTTGGGATTTGACATTTGGAATTTCAGTCAGTCAATTAAAATCCAACAAAGAAAATCCACTCTGGGGACAACCAAAGCCGGTCCCTCTGGGCCCGGATATTAACTATACAGCTTCCACAACCACCTCATCTTTACCCATGACCTTTTTGAACCTGGTCGCATCACCTTTGACACTGCCTATGACATTCACGGCGCTTGCAGGGATGATCTTACCTTCAGTGCTCATGGGGGTTGGTCCGAAAAAGATGCAAAAAGCCTTGCCCTGGGGCCAGTAACCCAGATCACCCATCTCAACCTCTTCCCTTGCACTTTCATCCAGCTCCGCTTCCACGGGAATGGCAAAATATATCTCATCACCCCAGGTATTAAAGGAGGTCTTTAACGGCAGGATCTCACCTATTTTTTTGGCCGTAGGTGTATCGTTCAATTCCGCCTCAAGGGCTACATGCCCGACCGTGATTCTGATCTCCATGTTTCAGCGCCTCCTTTTTGCAGATCTTCCCTGCTATTCATTCGGTGGAATTAAACATACCGTTTGATCCAGTCGGAATAGGTTCGCTCCGTACGGATCAAATAATGTTTAGTCGCATGATATCAAGCAGTTAATCAAGTAGCCGTTTCTGTTTTTGGTTTGACATCGATTTTTTACGAGTTTGTCAAGGTTAGCTGATAATATTTGATTCGTCAATTTATCAGGTCGGCTATCAACGTTAATCAATATGCAAAGAAAAAATAATCTCCGGTTGCGTTTCAGCATTACACATGATAAACTATTTTATAATGTGTAGAAGAAATAAGGAGGAAAAATATGCCCACTAATTTAGCCATTGACGACAAATTAATCGAAGAAGCCCGTTTAATCGGTCTGCATCGTACCAAAAAAGCAGTTGTTACCGAAGCGCTCGTTGAGTACATACAAAGGCGCAAACAGGTTGAAATTATTAACCTATTTGGCACTATAGAATATAAGTCAAATTATAATCATAAAGAACAGCGGAAGGTTAAATGAAGGTTTTAATAGACACCAGTATTTGGTTTTTGGCCCTCTGCAAAAATAAACAGCCGGCCTCGAATATTGAGGTCGTTGAGTTTCGAGAGTTGATCGAAGAAGTGAGAGTGCAACTGATTGGTCCAATTCGGCAAGAAATACTTTCAGGAGTAAAAAGAAAGCAACAATTTTCAAAGCTTAAAAAAATATTGTCCGCTTTTCCTGATTTACCGCTTGCCTCAGAAGATTTTGAATTGGCAGCAGAATATTTTAATACCCTCCGTAGTAAAGGCATTCAAGGTTCAAATACAGATTGTCTGATTTGCGCTGTCTCAACAAGAAACAATATGCCCATATTTTCGATTGATAATGATTTCAATCGTTATAAAAAACATATTCCAATTGCTCTTCACGCGCCAAGAATGACAAAAAAATTAAATGCAGAGCTGCCGCTGCCGCGC
Organism: Deltaproteobacteria bacterium; assembly: GCA_019310785.1. Lineage (GTDB taxonomy): Bacteria > Desulfobacterota > DSM-4660 > Desulfatiglandales > Desulfatiglandaceae > JAIOSR01. The sequence goes on along the minus strand of JAFDDR010000035.1, from coordinate 6,120 downwards.
CTTCGCATTGACCGCACCGCTTCGCGGTGCGAACCAAAGCTCGACACGACGAACCCGCCTGTATAAGAAGTTGAAAGTCAACTCTTATACAGGCAAAACCGAGCACCAAATCCGCGTTACCATCATTCCTTTTCATCATCTTGACAATTCATCATCACCCGGGATTTTGCCGTATTTTTCCGCCTGTTTATCAGCAATCTTTTCGATATCTTTTTTCGATTGATGGTACTGCTTGACGGCCCGGTTTCCTGTGACTTCATCTACTACCTTTTCACCGCTATCGCACCCGCCGATCATGCAAAGAGCGAATAACGCAATGAGCGGCACCATGAAAAAACTACGCCAATTCGAATGTTTCATTTTTGAATCCCTCCTTGAATAATGGTTCACAACTAACCTATTTTCAAACGGCAACTTCCGTTCCTATTTCAAGGCCCTAACGGCCATACTTTCAAATTATTTCAATCGAATCCAAGCACCGGCAAAATGTGCAAGTGGACCTTGGGATCCATGGTTTCGGGAAGGCCTGTCAGGGCTTGGGCTTGTGAAGGTGGAAAGGTCCCTACAATAACAAGACGGAAGCGATTCAGGTTGCGTCTGTCCCTTTCAGCAAGGCCTTCTTTCAATAATTCTATGGCGGTTTTTTCGGGATCATTGAATCGGGCGGCATCAACGATTCTTACAAGGAGCCTTTCGCCCATTATCAATTGAACCATGGGGATATTCCCGGCAATATGAGATCTAACCTGGTAGTGATCAAAGATTTCCCGGGGACAAGTACAACCTAAGGTATCCCTGACCAGCAAGGTGGCATTGGATTTTACCGTCAGTGTGCTTAACCATTGTTTTTCTTTGACGTTGTTCATTTTCTTTTTTTGAATTGCAGTTTTATCGGCGTAGCCTCAAGACGGAAATGGGAACGTAATTGATTTATCATGAACCGTTCATAAGAGAAATGGACCATATCAGGCCTGCTTACGAATAACACGAAACTAGGTGGCCTGGTGCGGGTCTGCGTGGCGTAAAAAAACTTGATTCTTCCCCGGCCGGTCCATGGTGGCGGATGTTTTTCAATGATTTCTTTTATTGCCTTATTGATGGCAGGGGTGCCGATTCTTTGAGAGAATTGCCCAAAGACCAGGTCGATCCTGTCAAATAGTTTCATGACGCGCTCACCTGTCAGCGCAGAGAGGTTGACCCTTGGGGCAAAGGAGATGAAGTTTAATTGCCTGTCTATGCCATTGTCTAAAAAATCCCTTTTTTGAGTATCACCCTTGATCAGGTCCCACTTGTTGACGGCCAGGACCACGCCTTTTCCTTTTTCAAAGGCATAACCGCAAATCCGGGCGTCCTGCTCTGAAATACCTGTCCCTGCATCTAACAGGATTGTGGCCACATGGCAGCGATCCAGGCTTTTAATGGCCTTGATCATTGAGAATTTGTCTATCTTTTGTTTGACCCTTGCCCTTCTTCGTATGCCGGCTGTGTCGATCAAAAAATATTCTTTGCCGCGATAGGAAAACGGCGTATCCACTGCGTCACGGGTTGTTCCCGGCAGGTCACTTACCACTAAACGGTCTGAACCGAGGATCCGGTTAATCAGAGACGATTTACCCGAATTGGGTCGCCCCAGGACTGCCACCCTGATTTGATCACTGCTATTCTTTTCGGCCCGGGATTGTGGGAGGTCTTTGAGAATTTCCTGCATCAGGGTTCTGTTCCCGTACCCGTGGGCCGCTGAAATGGGGTAGATCAGCTTTAGGCCCAGCCCGTAAAAATCGGACATTAGATGGTCATGCTCAGGACCGTCTATCTTGTTTACCGCCAAAAAGACCTTTTTTTGGGCCCGGCGCAGGGTGGCTGCCATTTCCTCATCTCCGGGCATCAGTCCCTGCCGTCCATCCACCATGAAAATCACCCCGTCTGCCTCTTCAATGGCGTTTTCAACCTGGGCTCTTACCTCTTTTACTAAGGGATCCTGGCCCACGTCCTCAAAACCACCCGTATCAACGAGTGTCAAAGGGATTCCTTCATAGCCTATGTCTGCGTGAAGGCGATCTCTTGTGATTCCCGGGCGGTTGTCGACCAGAGCGCCCCTGGATCTTGAGAGACGATTGAATAATGTGGATTTGCCCACATTGGGCCTTCCCACTATGACGATGATTGGCAGCATGGTGTTTTAGCTTTCCCTCTCCATACTCAGGATCTTTTTGGTCCCGCAAAACAGGACCCTACAATTATCTTAATCTTAACGGTTTTCTAAAAACAAGGTCAAGGTGATTTGTCGCAATTTTATATCTTGACTAACAATGCTAATGTGGGTAAGTTTTTGCCGACCGATGACTTTAATCCCGAAATCATGGAACAACCATTCGAAATGCCTACCAAATACATTATCGTAACCGGCGGCGTCCTTTCCGGTCTTGGAAAAGGGATTGCTGCCGCCTCAATCGGCCATCTTCTTGCCTCTAAACTCAAGATTATTCCCATAAAGTGTGACGGGTATCTCAACGTTGATCCGGGCACCATGAACCCTTTTGAGCACGGTGAGGTCTTTGTGCTGGATGACGGTGGAGAGGTGGACATGGATTTTGGTCACTATGAGCGATTTTTTGGTGTGACCTGTAAATCCAAATGGAACCTTACCATGGGTAAGGTATTCGATATGGTCAGGAAAAAGGAGAGAAGAGGAGATTATCTCGGAAAGACCGTCCAGTATATCCCCCATGTAACGGATGTCATAAAGGAGCACATTTTTGAAGTCTCTCGGGAAGAGAGTGCGGACCTTTTATTCGTGGAAATCGGTGGAACAGTGGGTGATATTGAAAACGAGCTCTTTTTAGAGTCCATGCGTCAGATGAAAGAGGATGTGGGCAGGGAGAATATCCTTTATGTTCATCTGACATATGTACCGATTCCCTATGGCGTGAGTGAACAGAAATCCAAACCCACCCAGCAGAGTGTAAACCTTCTTAAACAAAGGGGCATTTTCCCGGATATCATCATCGGCAGATGCTCCGAGTTTCTGACAAAAGAGATCAAGACGAAGATTTCCAATTTCTGCGATGTTCACCGGGATGCGGTTATTACCGGGTTGGATGTGGAAGATATCTACGAAATCCCGGTCATTTTTGAGCAGGAAGGCCTTCCTGAGATTATCCATAAAAAGCTCAATATCTACAGCCCACCTGATTTGAGGAAATGGAAAGAACTGGTGGACAATATCAGGCATCCCAAAAATGAGATTACCGTGGCCATGTGCGGTAAATACACCAAGTTGGAGGACTCCTATGCATCCATAATCGAATCTTTCAATCATTGTACTGCGCACTTAGGCTGCAAGATCAATCTTAAGTGGGTGGAGACCACGGACTTGAAGGACACCTCTTTTATGGATGATATACATGGCATTGTAGTCCCGGGCGGATTCGGGGTCAGGGGCACAGAGGGTAAGATCAAGATAATCCGTTTGGCGAGAGAGCGAAATATCCCTTTTTTGGGCCTCTGTTTGGGTCTTCAGTTGGCGGTTATCGAATTCGCAAGGAACGTCTGCAATTTGGACGGGGCGAATTCTACGGAAATGGATCCGGATACGCCTCACCCGGTTATAGATATCCTTCCTGAACAAAAGGAGATCAGTGATAAGGGAGGAACCATGCGATTAGGGGCCTACTCCGCTGTCCTGAAGGAAGGTTCACTGGTCCGTTCCTTATATGGTACTGAAGAGGCATCAGAGAGACACCGTCACCGTTATGAGGTGAATCCTGAACATCACTCTATCCTCACGGAAAATGGAATGGTCTTTTCCGGTACGTCCCGTGACGGCAGGCTCGTGGAGTTTATTGAATTACCCGGGCTAAAATATTTTGTCGCCACCCAGGCCCATCCCGAATTGAAGTCAAGGATGGAAAAGCCTGCCCCACTCTTTTTTGGCTTTGTCACGGCCTGCCTGAGTTGAAACCTTTTGAGCCGGTTCTCATAATTAATAGATTAATGCGCCTTGGGGTTTATCCTGCCGGATCTTGTGCTGAGGGCTCATAGCCGGCAGGTAACGACCTGAGGGTCTTAAGTGAGTGGATTACTACTTTTGAAATGGGAAACAGGTAAACCATTATGAAAAGGGACTCTTTTACTGATATCAGGTTTTGTCTTCTTCTTACATTTTTCATACTGTCTATTTTGATCGGCGGTTTTCTTCCGTTTTCCACGGCCGCTGGCCAGTCAGCCAAAAAAGATGCCTCGCCCGTGAAGGTGGAGAGTGTGATTCAAAAGAAAGTAAGGCCGGTAATCACCCTTATCGGTACAGCCATGCCCCATAGAAAAAGCGTTGTGGCACCAGAGATTGAGGGCATGGTTACACAATTTCCAGTGACAAAGGGGCAGAAGATAAAGAAGGGAGATGTATTGGTCCGGGTGGAAAAAAAACCACTGTTGCTTGAACTCAAGTGTGCAGAGGCAAATTTTGCGGAGGCAAAGGAAAACCATGAAAATGCACTTTCAGAGCTCAGGAGAAGCAAAGAGCTTCTTACAAGAAAGAGCATTTCCAGCAGGGCCTATGATGATGCGCTATACAGCGCCAATGCCTTGAAGAAAAGGATCGTGGCATTGGAGGCCAGGATAGAGATCATACAATACCGTATTGAGAAATGTGTTATTACGGCCCCGTTTGGAGGGTTTGTGGTTGAGGAGCATACCCAGGTGGGGCAATGGCTGAAAGAAGGGGACAAGGTTGTAAGCATTATAGAGATCAACCCGATCTTAATAATGGTCCCCGTGCCGGACAGATATGTCCATTTCCTGAAAAAAGGGCAACAGGTGGATCTGGAATTTGACTTTCTTCCCGGGGATAAGAAAAGGAAGGGATTTGTCCGGGATATCATTCCCGAAGGAAACGAGAAATCCAGGACCTTTCCCGTGCATGTAAGTTTAGCCAATAAAGATTTTTCCATTCTCGCGGGGATGTCATGCAAAGTCAGTTTCCCCGTGGGAGAGTTTTATGAGGCCCTTCTGGTCAACAAGGACGCTATTGTTACGAGCGGGGATCGCCATCACATATTTGTGGTCAGGAACGGGAAGGCCTTGTCGGTACAGGTAAAAAAGGGCCATGCCTATGTAAGTCTTGTTGTGGTAGAGGGGAACCTGTCTGCGGGTGAGATGGTAGTTGTTGAGGGAAATGAAAGGCTCAGGTCGGGGCAAGGAGTGAGAGTTATTAAGGAACCGGGGAAAAATTAGGTTAGAAAGCCCTTTTCATGGGAATAATTGATCGTGCCATAAAACTGCCTGTTACCGTTACTGTGGGCGCCATCCTTATCATCCTGTTTGGGTTTATTTCCTTTTTCAGGGTACCGGTGCAGCTTACCCCTGATGTGGAAAAACCGAAGATAAGCGTCAGGACCATCTGGCCGGGGGCGAGTCCCGAGGAGGTGGAGAAGGATATTATTATCTCCCAGGAAGACAAGCTTAAGACCCTTGAGGGTCTTTCGGAGATGGAGAGCGACAGCAGTGACAGCCTGGGAAATGTTACGCTCACCTTTGAGATCGGAACTGATATGGATGCCGCCCTTCTAAAGGTATCCAATAAGCTGAACTTAGTCCCCGAATATCCTGAAAATGTGGAAAGGCCCATCATCATCTCTGCCAGTGAGCAAAGACAGGCCATTGCATATATCATTCTGAAGAAGACCAGTGGTGATGCCTCGGAGATCGATTTTGAGAAGACCTATGCAGAGAATCTTATCAAACCGCGTCTGGAAAGAGTCCCTGACGTTGGTTTTGTGCAGATGTTTGGAGGCCGGGACACGGAACTGCAGGTCATCCTGAAACCGGATGTCCTTGCATTGTATCGATTGACGGTCCAGGAAGTGGTTTCGGCCATCCGCCGGGAGAACAGGAACACAAGTGCAGGGGATTTCGATGAGGGAAAGAGAAGATACATCCTTCGGGTCTTAGGGGAATACCGGTCCCCGGAAGATGTGGAGACAGTTGTTATTAAAAGGGTAGATGATATTCCCGTTACCATAGGTGATGTGGCTAAGGTCACCTTAGGGTTTGGCGATGAGACGGTCATTGTCAGGCACCATGATTACAAGACCCTTGTTTTCAAGGTTGTTCAAACAGCGG
>JAFDDR010000034.1 GCA_019310785.1 Deltaproteobacteria bacterium | reverse complement strand
ACCACCAAAATACGTAATGGCAGCCCAAGTTATAGAGTTGGGGGAGGCTTCACGAGCTCACCCTAAAGGGCTCGCTCGCCTCCCCAACATCTATAACTTGGAACTGTACCAGTTTCGTTTATGTGTTGTTATTAAGCATAAAATGCCACTTTGTGTTAGCCTCTGTTTTTGAAACCAGGTCTGGGCCAGGGATAGACATGATGTTTTCCTGTGCATCCTTAACCGTAATCCTGTGTTACAATAATATATTCTCGGCAGCATTCCCGGATACATTTAGGCAATTTCTAAGACTTTCTATTATACCAACAATAAATATTGATACTAACAGCAAAATTTCCTAAAAACAGGATATATTTTGATTTACGGGACAATTAATCCAGTTTATCCTGTTGATCCTGTCAAAAAAAACAGGTGAACTATTACAATAATAATTTTTCCATTTAACCGGGGCGGCTATATCAAATCTGACAAACTCGTAAAGGGTCAGAATATCGAATTTTGATGCTTATAACCACCTGATATTACTAAAAATCATTTTTTATTTTTGCGTATTTTGCGCCTTTTTGCGGCTATATCAAATTTGGAGGTAAAAATGACCGATATAAATCCGATAAACTACAAAATCCATCTTGAACCCGATTTGGAGAACTTCAGCTTCTCGGGAAGTACGGAGATTCTGGTTAATGCCTCAAAACCGGTAAATGACATTACCCTGAATATCCTGGAACTGGACATCCGGAACTGCAAGGTACAGGTGGGCGATGAGTTTCCGGACTGTAACTTTCATGCCCATCCTGAAAAAGAGCGGATGACGATCTCACTTCCCAATGAAATGGCGGGCGAAATCAAGCTGAAGATAGATTACGCAGGACAAATCAATGACAGGATGGCCGGTTTTTACAGGAGCAAATATTCTGCGAAAGGCAAAGAAAAATATATTGCAGTGACGCAATTTGAAGAAAGCGACGCTCGACGTGCGTTTCCCTGTTTTGACCGGCCGGACAAGAAAGCGACTTTTGACATTGAAATGGTCATCGATGAAGATCTCACGGCCATTTCCAATTCACACGTTACCTTAGAGCAGGCTTCAGGTGCAGGCAAAAAGCTCGTAAGGTTCGCGCAGACAGCTAAGATGTCCACGTACCTGCTCTTTTTCGGGGTCGGCGAGTTTGAATTTATTGAAGATCCAGGGCATGTGCTGGTCCGCGCGGTTGCCATGCCCGGAATGATAAAACATGCAGGATTCGGGCTTGAATTCGGTAGGAAGTCCCTGGATTTCTGTGAAGAAAATTTCGGGACAGAATACCCCCTTGAAAAGCTTGATCTCATCGCGGTTCCTGATTTTGCCTTTGGGGCAATGGAAAACTGGGGCGCGATTACATTCAGGGAGAACCTTTTGCTTCATTTCCCCGGTATCACATCCAAGGCGGGCGAGGAAAGGATTTGTGAGGTCATTGCCCACGAGATAGTACACCAGTGGTTTGGAAACCTGGTCACACCTTCGGATTGGAAGTACCTCTGGTTAAACGAAAGCTTTGCAACGTACTTCGGTTATGGGGCCGTGGCCCACTACCACCCGGAGTGGGACATATGGGAGCAATTCCTCCATTCCCAGACCCATACGGCCCTTGAAAGGGATTCCTTACTTGAAACGTTCCCCATTGAGATCCCCGGAGGAGAGCATGTAGTAATCAATACCGCCACGGCCCCCATCATTTATAACAAGGGCGCAAGCATATTGAGGCACATCAAGGGATATATGGGGGAGGAGGCATTTAAAGAGGGCCTCAGATATTATCTGAAAAAACATGAATACGCCTGTGCATCAGGTCCCGACATGTGGGAGGCATTTGAAGAGGTTTCGGAGATACCCATAACCCGGATAATGAAGAGCTGGATCGAACAGCCGGGGTTCCCCATTGTCGAGGCAAAAAAAGACGGGAACACGCTTGTTCTCAAACAGAAAAGGTTTAGTTATTTGCCCAATAACTCGGACCAGACGTGGCTTGTGCCCATAAGCGTTAGGGTCTTCTATGAAAATGGTGATTCAAAAATCATTTCAGCGCTTCTTGAAAATAAACAAATAAACATGGACATTGGCGATAATGCGGTTGCGTACAAGGTCAATGATAGGCAGACAGGATTTTACAGGGTGAGGTACGAAGACGGGAGCGACTTGCATGAGCTTGGCAAACTGGTATCCGGCAAGGAACTCCCCGCAGAAGACCGATGGGGCCTTCAAAATGACCTTTATGCGCTTGTTAAAGGCGGCCATGCCGGTATGGATGATTATATAGCGTTTGTCTCAAATTATTCTCATGAAGACGCCTTTCTTCCTCTTATAAGTATTGCGGAAAATCTGTTTCATGCATACCTGATCATGGAAGGGCATGAAAAAGAAAAAGTGGCCGCAACGGGACGATCCCTGCTTGATAAGGTACTCGGTGATATGGGATATGAGCCGGATCCGGTCGAAAAACACACCACGTCCGTGCTCAGGGATCAGATCCTGTTTCATGCAGTGCTGTATGGTTCAAAGGATGCGGAAAAATTCGCACTTGATAAATTTTCATCACTCATGGAGGGAGACGCGGTTCATCCCGACGTTATGAAGAGCGTGATGCAGGCGGGCGCTTTAAGAGGTGACCACAAGGTGTTTGACTGGTTTGATAAAAGAGTCCATTCGTCTCAGAGCGAGCATGAAAGGATGAACATATTAGTGGCACTTGCTAACTTCAGTGACAGGACTTTGATTGAAAAGGCCCAGCAGTACATCTTAGACAAGGTACCCAACCGCAATAAATTCATACCCGCAGGGGCCATGACCATAAACCCGCATGCAATACCCTATATGTGGGACTGGTACAGGTCGCAGGTCAAGGCGCTTGAAGATCTTCATCCCTTGCATTACGAGAGGATAATTGCGGGAATTATTCCGGTTTGCGGGCTTGGAAGAGAGGATGAAATAAAGGGGTTTTTTGAAAACTATGTGACAGAAAAGGGCCTGTCAAAGGATGTGCTAAGATTATCCTTAGAGAAACTGGAGATAAATGGAAGGATGAGGGGGTATAATACAGACCTCGAAAATTTTAGCTGATTTTTGGGTAATATTTTGGACAAAGGGGTGCGTTTCTAACTCAAGATTTTGGTTCAAGGTTCAAAGTTCAACGGTTCACAGTTCACGGTTAGAAACTAATGAAGATTGATCCGTTTAAAGATATTGAGGCCTGGCAACTGGCACGTGAATTGAATCGAAAGGTCTACCATTAAAAAGGCCTGAACCTGGGAAAGATTACGGACAAAAGAGACAGATACAAGATACTGGCATACGGTCGATGCATGATATTGCTTAATCTTTCGATTAACCTTGAACCTTGAACCGTGAACCGGACAACCGGAGTTACTATCCTTTTTGCCTTGATACGGCTATAAATGCATGCTATGCCCTATTCTCAATTGGGGAGTTTTGCAGGTCTGAGAATACTTATCTGGATATATTACTGAAAGCCTCGTAAAAAGTTAAAAAATCCCATTTTTTGTCATTCCGGCGAAAGCCGGAATCCAGTGTTTTCAGAAACTTAATACTGACCTGGACCCCGACTTTCGCCGGGGTGACGACTTTTTACGAGCCCATTATTTCTGAAAGGGGAATCTTTATGCTTACGCTAAAATTTGATGAGAATGTTTGTAAAACCTGCCCAACCGGTGACTGCCTCGTAAAATGCCAGTATATGAATGTGGACAAGGATACGGCAAAAGAGGAGATGGTGAAGATATTCCGGGGAGAGGATTCTTTTGTGTTTAATGATTGTGTCACCTGTTATGGGTGCGAGGAGTATTGCAAGAGGGGAAATCATCCCTTCTATCTGATCACGGAAAGGAGAGAGGAAAAGGGTTTGCTGACCACACCCAGGGCCATAACGAGACAATGGATCAATATAGGGGAGCCCCAGGGCAAATACAGGCTGGGAAAGGTGAAGGAAAAGGTCCTCTCTTTCGGTTTTATGCCCGAATTTTTGGGATGGGTCAAGGGAAGGCTTTTTGAGGATGTCATGCCCTCCTTTGTTTTCGGACAGGAGTTCTTTTGTAACGTGGTTTATATACATTTTGCCAATACAGCGATAATCAAAGAAAGGCTCCCCACGATCGTGGATAATTTCAAAAAGCTGGGCGTCAAAGAGGTTGTTTTCATGCATGATGAGTGTTACGGCTCATTCGCCAACCTTGCACCCGCATACGGCATAGAGGTACCCTTTAAGGTCACTCATTATTATGAATATTTGTATAACCGGCTGCAGGAATTAAAGGACGAGATCAGGCCGTTGAATATAAAAGTGGCATACCAGAGGCCCTGCTCATCCCGGCTTTCCGCTGAAAAGCATCATTATGTGGCCGATATCATGAAGTTAATCGGAGTTGATCTGGTTGAAAGGGAGTATCAGGATGAGAATGCCCTGTGCTGCGGTGGCATTTTTAGCATGTGTTTTGGCTATGGGCTTGCAGATGATGTGCAGAAGCGGAATATAGATGACATGGCAGAGCATGGCGCCGAGTATTGTGTGTTTAACTGCCCGGCGTGTCAGGGTACATTAGGCGAAAAGGTAGCCAAAAGAGGCATCAAGCCGGTCCACATGATTGACCTTTGCAAGATGGCTATAGGCGAAAAATAGAAACCGGAGGTATTATGATATGAGTGATATTACACAATCACTTGCCGAGATAGTGGGAGAAGACTATGTTTCCGACCGGCCCGAAGAGGCATATTTCTATGCACGGGACCCGGGTTTAATGCCGTCGCATAAACCGGACTATGTGGTCATACCGAAGACCGCGGAGGAAATACAGGATGTCGTGAGGCTTGCCAACAGTGAGAAGATACCGATCGTCCCCATGGGGGCGGGCATGGCCCTGACCGGCCTGGTTATTCCCCTTAAAGGGGGGATAGTCATTGATATGAAGCGGATGACAAAGATACTCGCGGTCAATGAAAAGGCACGGCTTGTCATGGTTGAAGGGGGCACGTCACAGGGATTATTAAAGGCATACTTAGAAAAAAATTATCCTAAGTTGCGCCACAGTATTCCGGACTCTCCTGCAACGGCGACCATAGCTGCAAACGTGATGATACACGGCCAGGGAAGGCTGTCACAACAGTATGGCTTCAATTCCGACATGGTTGCCGGGTTGGAAGTCGTGCTGCCTTCCGGTGAGATCTGCAAGATCGGCTCGGGTTCGATATCCCCGGACTGGTTTTCAAAAGGGGCGCCAATGCCGGATCTGTCCGGGTTGTTTTTAGGATGGTTCGGGGCGACCGGCATTATTACAAAGGTGGCCCTCAAGCTCTATCCTAAAAAGAAGATGAGGGATGTGGAGATATTTATCACAGACAGAGAAGATCTCGTCCCGGATATTGTGCATGAACTTACTTATACGGAGATGGTGGAAGATATAACTGTCTTTGCACAGCCATTGCCTATGATATTTAGAGACAACCACCACATAACCATTTTCTTTACCGGTGATACGGATACGGAGCTTGAGTTTAAGAGAAGAATGATCTGGGATGCATTAGACAGGTTCATTAAGAGCAAAGACGGCGGGTTTATGGGTGTGCCCCCGGTTATGAAGCCCACTCTCTTAGACTCGCCGCAAAGGAGCGTCACCAGGTTCGCGGACGTAAAAAAGGGCGGGGGGTTTGAATATTCCGGGCCGATCATATTAGTTGAAAAATATCCTGAATGTTCTCGTAAAATAGAGGAATTAGCCGAGAAATACGATCTCGGATACTCCGGCATGGCCAGGATTATCGGGAGAGGCCATTGTATGATGTATGGTTTTGCCTTTACCTTTAACCGTGCTGACCCCGATATGATGGAAAGGACCAGGAAGGCATTGCACGAGGTAAGCGAATATGCCCTGGAAGCGGGCGGCATTTTCTGGAAGCCGACCGTGGATGAACAAAAAATGGCCCTTGATAAGATGGATCCGAACACACGGGCCCTCATGGGCATGATAAAGAAAAACATAGACCCCAACGGCATCATGAATCCTGGAAACTGGGAGGTAAAATAAATGAAATATGCGGATATGGTTCACAGGTGTTTCAGGTGCGGTTACTGCAAATTTACGAGTGATTATACCGACTTCAACTGCCCCTCCTACAGAAAATTCAGGTTTGAGACTTATGCGCCCGGGGGCAGAATGTGGTTGATCAGGGCATGGCTTAATGATGAGATCAAAACCAGCGAACGTTTTCAGGAGATCCTCTACTCCTGTGCCACCTGCGCCAACTGTGTTGAGCACTGCGTGTTTACCTTCAGCGAGGACCTGGTCAACATCTTTATCGCTGCAAGGGAAGAACTGGTCAATGAAGGTATCATCCCCCCGCCTGTGAGAGATTTCCTGAAAAATATCAATGTAAACGGCAATCCATACAAGGAACCGGCTAACGAGAGGGGCAAATGGGCAGAAGGGACGCCAATCGAGACCTATGACGGCCAGGAATATCTCTTCTATGTGGGCTGTGTGGGCTCCTATGACGAAAGGGCAAAAAAAATTGCCGCGACAGTGGGGAGTGTTCTAATCAAGGCCGGGATTTCCATGGGAATCCTTGGGGAAAGAGAAACCTGTGACGGAAATGAGGTTAGGGCCCTGGGAGAGGCAGGCCTGTTTAAGGTTTTGGCGGAACAGAATATCGCATCATTTAAAGAGCTTGGTGTTAAAAAGATCATCACGCTAGATCCCCATGCCTTTAATGCCTTCAAAAACGATTATCCGGGCCTTGGTGGTGAATTTGAGGTGTATCACTATTCCCAGGTCTTAGCCCAATTGATCCGGTCCAAAAAGATAGCCTTGAAAGAATACAAGGCAAAAATCACTTACCACGATCCCTGCTATTTAGGGAGGCATAATGGAGAGTATAAGGCCCCGCGAGAGATCCTGAAATCGATTCCCGGCCTTGAGCTGATCGAAATGGAGAGAAACGGGGAGAATGCCTTTTGCTGCGGTGGGGGCGGAGGAAATTTCTTTACCGATATCTTGGGCGGTGGCGAGGACAGCCCCAATAGAATAAGGGCGAAGGAGGCCCTTGATACCGGCGCCGGGATCATCGCCGTTGCCTGCCCGCAATGCGCCAAGATGTTGGAAGACGGTATCAAGGACGAAGAACTGGAGGACAGGCTGAAAGTGATGGATGTGGCGGAGATCGTGATGCAGGCAATGGCATAGCAGCCTTATTCTTGCATTGAAAATCTGCTCCTCTGGGCCAGGTCAGAGCTAGATGGTTCTCCCTTGGATTTTTATGTCTAAAAGTACAAATTCCAAGCACCAAATTACAAACAAATCTCAAATTCTAATATTCAATGACCAAAACCTTCCAGGACAAGACATCGTTTGGATTTTTGAATTTTGGTTATTGAAATTTGTTTGATATTTGGGATTTGATATTTGAAATTTGAATAAGTCAATGAAACTCCAACAAAGCGAACCCCCTCTGGGGATAACCAAAGCCTGGTTCTCCCTCCGGGCCGTAGGCCCTATGGGCCGGAGGCTGGGCCAGGATTTTTACTCCGGCAAATGAAATGTCAGGCACAGGCCATGCCATTAAGGTTTAACGTTATACCTCATCCCCGCAATGAAGTTGCAAGATTCCCGGGTTTTTTTAAAGGGCTAAAATGTTACAATTGAACAGAACAAAGGCTAACGCCCTACTTCTCGGTGTAACCGGCGGCATTGCCAGCGGGAAAACCACTGTGGCCAATCTTTTCGCGGACTTGGGTGTGGCCATTATTGATTTTGATATTATTTCAAGACAGGTTGTCGAACCGGGAATGCCCTCTTTTGAGGAAATCGTAGAGTTCTTTGGTGAAGAGATCGTTGACAGGGATGGTCATCTTGACCGGAAAATACTTTCAGGGATTGTCTTTCAGGATGAGCGGAAGAGAAAAAGGCTGGAAGACATCCTTCACCCGCGCATTGTTGATACATTTATCGGCCAGGCCAATGAAATCACAAAGAAGGCCCCTGATGCCATAATTCAGGCAGTAATTCCTCTCTTATTTGAAGTGGGCCTGCAGGACCTTGTCCACAAAACCCTTGTGGTCTACATCTCCAGGGAAAGACAAATCGAACGTCTGATCAAGCGGGATAAGATCACCAGGGACCATGCGGCCAATATCATCAAGGCCCAATTGCCCATTGCTGAGAAGGCCGGAATGGCCGATTTTGTAATCAATAATGAAAACTCTCTTGATGATACCAAAAGCCAGGTCGAGGAACTCTGGAAAAAGTTGAAGCAAATTCAAGACAACCCTTAATATAGCCACAAAAAGGCGCCGTTCGACAGGCTCACGGCCTTGAGCAAAGCCGAAAGGCAAAAGGCACAAAAAGTAAAAACTGCATAAGGAGAAAAACCATGACTGATTCCATCTCATTAAAAGAAGCGGACCGTGTTGAAATCCTGACCCTCATGGACAACTACACGGATGTGCTTTTAAGAAACACAAAAGTCGTCACACGCCCTCCCTTAGCAAAGGGGGGAGATATACCTGTAGATGCTCTCTTGGCCGAACATGGCCTGTCTCTGCTCGTGAGTGTCTATCACGGAGAGGAAAAACGTTCTATCCTCTTTGATACCGGCTATACAAATATCGGTGTTCCGCACAATTTAGAGCTATTGGACGTGGACCTGAATGAGATAGAGGCCATCGTCATCAGCCACGGACACATGGATCATACGGGGTCCCTGTATCCGATTCTTGATAAAATGTCCGGGCCTGTTCCCGTGGTGGTTCACCCGGATGCCTTTCAGTCCCCCCGGTACTTTGGCCTGGATGATGGCCGGAAGCTCCTGTTTCCGCAGACGCTGGTGAAGACAGAACTGGAAAATCGAAACGCTGAGATTATTGAAAGCCGTACGCCGAAGCTTCTTGCAGACGACATGGTCATGGTAACGGGCCAGGTGGAACGGGTCACAACCTTTGAAAAGGGCCTTCCCAATGCCCAGATGGAGAGAAACGGAAAGATTGAAAAAGACCTGATATTGGACGACCAGGCCCTGGCCGTCAATCTTAAAGGAAATGGATTGGTGATAATAGCCGGGTGCAGCCATGCGGGCATCATCAATACGATTCTTTATGCCGAAAAAATGACCGGCGTGGAGAAAGTCCATACTGTTCTGGGAGGATTTCATCTTTCAGGCCCTATCTTTGAACCTATCATTGAAGAGACCATCATGGAATTAAAAAAGATGGCCCCTGAGGTCCTCGTACCCATGCACTGCACGGGCTGGAAGGCCATTCAGCGATTCTCCGATGAATTCCCATCCTCTTTTGTACTCAACAGCGTGGGGTCTAGATTCACGCTCTCCTGAAAAGGTATTCTTTTGAAGATCCGGAAGAAAGGCAGGAATACCGGCGTTTTCCGCAAATTAATCACATCCATACCTGTCAGGAATGTATAGTGAGAACAAAGTATTTCTATGGCTACAACATTGTAGGGTCCGGTTTCGTTATCCAGGCGGTGTGCATTGGTGCGATGTTCACCTACGGCATTTTTTTTAAGGAGTTTCAGGCCGAGTTCGGATGGTCGCGTGCCATGATATCGGGCGCATCGTCACTGGGTTTCTTGATAATGGGAGCTTTCGGGATCCTTGCCGGGAGGCTGAACGACAAGATCGGCCCAAGGGTCATCATCATGGCGTCCGGCACTTCGCTCGGCCTTGGCTACCTGTTAATGTCCCGGCTACAGACGCCGTGGCAACTTTACTTGCTGTACGGGCTGTTAGTAGGTATCGGCTTCAGCACGCATGATGTCATCACGCTTTCCACGGTGGCGCGCTGGTTCGTAAAACGCCGGGGCATGATAACGGGCATCGTCAAAGTAGGCACCGGGTTAGGTCAGCTCATGGTGCCGCTGATTGCCACGGCGCTTATTGCGGGCTACGGCTGGCGCACATCCTATATCCTCCTCGGCGCGGTGGTCCTGGTTATACTCGTGGCCGTGGCCCAGATTCTGCGCCGTGACCCGCAGGAGATGGGCCTGCTGCCCGATGGCGGAGGCAACGGGCCTGATCATGTCGGGAACGGTTCCACGGAGCAGGGTGTGCCACTGAGGGCTGCCGTCCTTACGAGGCAGTTCTGGACCATGTGCGTGACGGAGTTCGCCTTATTTTTCTGTATGCTGACAATGATCGTTCACATCGTACCGCATGCCACGGACCTGGGCCTGCCATCCGGGACCGCGGCGGGCGTCCTCTCGACGATCGGAGGCGTGAGTATGCTGGGAAGGGTTGTGATGGGCACGATGAACGACAGGATAGGCGGTAAGCGCTCTCTTATCATCTGCTTCATCGTGTTGCTCTGTGGTCTTATTTGGCTGCAGGTGGCCGGAGATGCGTGGATGCTGTTCCTGTTCGCCGCAATCTATGGTTTTGCCCATGGCGGCTTTTTTACGGTAATTTCTCCAACGGTGGCAGAGCTGTTCGACACCGGCTCGCACGGTGTGCTCTTCGGCATCATCCTGTTCTGCGGCACGATTGGAGGTGCGATCGGCCCGCTGCTTGGGGGGTATATCTTTGACTTGACCGGGAGCTACCAGACCCTCTTCCTTGTGCTTACCGGAGTGACCGTGATCGGATTTGTGCTTATCATATTGCTGCAGCCTCTAAAGGGCGATCCCGCAGCGCATTTATCCTCGCCGTAAATAGCGGTGAAGACTGCGGGATTGTTCATACAAAACCTGACTCGCATGTCAGCCCGGTTATCGTCAATAGAATCAGATAAAATACAGCCGAAGCCTTTGACAAACAAAGATTCAAAAAAAGATGCCATAAAAAATGATGGTATTTTGATATGCTGAAATTGTTGGAAATTCAACAAGCTATATAGTATCTTGAACACGGGGAAAGAATAGAGTACGCCATTGGGGGGGCTAATGACAAACAAACGAAACCGTGAAGCATTGGGGCAAAAATTCAAAGAAGATAGAAGGGAAGTGTCGCCAATAAAAAAAGCATTTCTCTCTCGATTTCCGGTGATCTTTGCTTTCATACTCTTTTTCCTTTATCCGATTAGTACTGTTTTCGCCCTTGAACTTTCAAAAGACGAGCAAGAGTATCTCCATACAAAAGAGGCAATTATCTTTATCAGCCAGACACGATATCCCCCGTTTGAGTTTGTTGATAGAAACAATGAACATACCGGCATGTGTATTGAACTGGCCAGATGGATGGCAACCGAGTTCGGATTTAAAGCTAAATTTACAGACACTTACTTTAAACAGGCGCAACAGGACATCCTTTCCGGGAAGGCTGATGTGCTCACAAGTTTTTTTTACAGCAAAAAACGCGACAAGTCGTTTGACTTTACTCAGGTCATGTTCGAAGTTCCCGCTTCGATATTTATTGTAGCGGAAAGGACGGATATAAAGGATATTCAAGATCTAAACGGAAAACGTGTCGCTATGCAGACTGGAGATTATGCTAAAGAATTTTTAGAATCCAAACAGGTTGAATTTGATGTTGTGTATACCAAGAACTTTGCCGAGGCGACCGACCTTGTCATTGCCGGCAGGGCAGATGCCATCATTGGTGATGAACAGATCGTTCTTTACCATATTTTCAAAGACAATCTGACGGAAAAAATAAAAAAAGTCGGGGATCCCCTGTATATTGGCCGGAACTGTATGGCAACTAAGGAAGCAAACCGAGTGCTTATCAGCATCCTTAACAAAGGGGTAAAAAAGGCACAAAAAAGTGGCGTTCTTGAAAAAATAAACCGGAAATGGATTGGCACTCACTACAAATTGCGGGAATCATTGCTGTTTAAGTACATCCCGCATCTCTCTGCTGCAGCAGGAACATTGTTTGTACTGGCTCTGTTGGTCTGGTTATGGAACATCAAGCTGCGGCATGAGATCAGTAAGCGAACAGAGGAGCTACAAAAGAGCGAGGAAAAATACCGGACTCTTATTCAAACCCTAACCGATGGAGTTTTCATTATAAATCGAGATGGAAGGTTTACCTACCTTAATCCTGAATTTGAAAAGCTTACCGGCTTCCCTGCCAAGGATTTTTTAGGACACTCTTTCACTGAAATCCTTGCCCCGGAATATGTAAAATCAACGGTTGACCGATTCAAGCGGGGTCTTTCAGGCGAAACAATACCTATTTATGAAGTGGAGCTTAAACATAAGGACGGGAAGAATGTCCCTGTAGAATTAAAGGTGACATCACTGTTGGATGCTGAAGGGAAGGCCATAGGTAGAATCGGTCTGGCCCGTGACATCCGGGACCGCAAACAGGCAGAGGAGGTTCTGCGGGTTGAAAGGGACAACCTGCACAATATTTTAGAGTCAATAGAAGATGGCATCTATATTGTCAACCAGCAATATGACATCCAATATGTGAACCCGGTCCTTGTAAAAGACTTCGGACCTTACGAAGGGCAAAAGTGTTACGAATACTTCCACGACCGGGATGAAATTTGCCCCTGGTGCAAGAGCCAGGATGTTTGGGCCGGGAAGACCGTGCACTGGGAATGGTTCTCCTTCAAGAATGACAGAACCTATGATCTTATGGATACTCCATTAACGTTACCGGATGGAAGCATTGGCAAACTGGAGATATTCCGCGACATCACGGAACGTAAGCGGGCTGAGGAAGAAAAAGCTAAGCTTGAAGCCCAACTCCAGCGTGCCCAAAAGATGGAAGCCATTGGCGCTTTAGCAGGCGGTGTAGCCCATGACCTCAACAACGTTTTGAGTGCCCAGGTGAGCTATCCGGATCTAATATTGATGGATCTTCCCGAAGACAGCCCCCTGAGAAAACCCATTTTAACAATTCAAGAATCGGGTAAAAAAGCTGCTGATATTGTGCAGGACTTGTTGACCTTAGCAAGAAGAGGGGTTGTTGCTACAGAAGTTACGAGCTTAAATCAAATTATAAAAAGTTATCTTGAATCTCCTGAGTGTGAAAACCTAAAAGAGTTTTATCCTGATGCCAAAATTGGAACCGATCTTGAGACGCACTTGCTAAATATTATAGGCTCACCTGTTCACTTGTCAAAGACTGTCATGAACTTAGTTAATAATGCAGCAGAGGCAATGCCTGATGGCGGAAATATCTTCATAGCAACGCAAAACAAATATATTGATAAACCAATAAGAGGTTATGATGATGTAAAAGAAGGGGATTATGTCATCCTTACGGTATCAGATGCCGGTGTAGGTATCTCATCGGAGGATATAGAGAAAATATTTGAACCTTTTTATACGAAAAAGGTAATGGGTAGAAGCGGAACAGGATTGGGTATGGCCGTAGTGTGGGGGACGGTAAAAGACCATAAGGGATATATTGATGTTCATAGCGCTAAGGGAAAAGGAACGACATTCAGTCTTTATTTTCCAGTAACCAGGAAGGAAATAGCGGGAAGAGAAGAAGCCCTCCCAATGGAAGAATACATGGGAAAGGGGGAGTCCATTTTGGTAGTGGATGATGTAGAAGAACAAAAGGAAATCGCATCAAGAATCTTAACCAAATTAAATTATGCTGTCACATCAGTTTCAAGCGGTGAAGAAGCGTTTGATTACATGAAGGACAATTCAGCAGATCTACTCGTTTTGGATATGATAATGGACCCTGGCATTGATGGGCTTGAGACATATAAAAGAATTCTGGAATTACATCCCGGTCAGAAGGCGATCATTGCAAGTGGATTTTCTGAAACAGAACGTGTCAAGGAAACTCAAAGATTGGGTGCGGGAAAATACATAAAGAAGCCTTATACTCTGGAAAAGATAGGTCTTGCCGTTAAAGAAGAATTGGAGAAATAGCATTTTCGGAACATCAGATCTATTTAAGTATTTATTATTCTGCTGAGTTAATAGATCCAGGTGTTTCTTGTCAAAAGGTAGGCGTTCGAAAGCCGGACTAAATCACTTTTCGGACAAATTGTGATGGAAAATTTATATTTTGCATTCAAGACGGATGTTGGCAAAGATTCGACGGAAAAATGTGATTCTTTTTTGTGTAATGATAACCTCTTTATTGTAGTGGGGGGCTCGGGAGGCGGAAATTTCAGAGATATAGCGAAAGAGCGAGCCTGCGAGGTGATAAACAAATCTTTTTTCAAAAACCTTTCCGAAGTTCATTCACCTGATAAAGCGCTCATGCGCGCTTTAGATGATACCAATCGTGAGATCCTTAAGGAAAGAAAAAAGATAAGACATAAGATGGCAGCGTCTGTTAGCGTTGCTTATATCGCGGATGACATGATGTTCTTTACCCACCTTGGCGATTCGCGAATATACACTCTGCGAGGCAAACAATTGGCTCAACTTACCCGGGATCAAACAATTCTTGAAAAGGAGAGATACGCGGAACAAAGATTACATGATCCCCGTCTTGAACACGCCTTTACAGAGGGTCTCGGCATCCATGAAAGACCTGACATCCAGGTAATGAAGTTTGCTCTCCAACAAAAAGACCTAATCCTCATGACCACTGAATGTCTGACAAAACGAGTCTCCAATAGAGAGATCCTCAGGTTGTCCTTGAAGATAAGGAATTTGAAAAAGCTTTGCATCAGGCTGATAGATGAAACCAGAAGGAGAGGCGAGGAAAGCAATGTCACAGTCGGTGTCGTGAGGTATGATAAATTTTTTAGGGGACAACTAAAAAAGGTAATGGCCATTTTTGTCACGGCATTACTCGTTATTTCAGCCATAGTAGGCTATGATGCACTGAAATATCGCTTGAAGGGGACCGAAGACTATCAGAATGAAGATATCAAGGCCGTACAAGAAACATCGGTCAAGCAGAAAGAATCTCTATCGGTTAATAAAGTAAACGTATCACCAGGCCATCAGGCCAAAATATCCCAAACTGGAAAAAAGAGTAAAGAACAGAAGGCCATAATACAAAAGAGTACGGAACAGCAGGCAGTGGCCACGTCGTATGACGAAATATATGCGTTCATCAATAAATGGAAAAAAGCATGGGAAAATACCGCTGGAAGGAAAGGTGAAATTCAAAGTTACATATCCTGTTACTCGGATGATTTTGTCTCAAAGGGACTACATAAAACCGGATGGAGACATGACAAAGCAGTAAAGGGCAGGACAAAACGCTGGATACGTTTGAAATTAAAGGATATTAGAATTGTTGAAGCTAGATCAGACAGTCGGGTGGAAGTCAGGTTTTTACAAAATTACAGATCCTCCAACTATTCAGGAAGTTCTAAGAAAAAACTCGTATTAATAAAAGAGAGAACAGGTTGGAAGATTTTCGCTGAAAAAACCTACTAACCTACTGCCATCAAATCGTCCCCTACAAATTCATGTATTGATCAATGCTTTCGCCCTGACCTCCTCAGAATAGTGAAGTTTTCGTATTGGTATCATTTAACCCTTTGCGATTACGAATTCTGTGGAATTCGCTTCTAAAATCAGATCTTGAAAATTTTACCTGACTTTGCGGTAATATTTTGGACAAAAGAGTCCGGTTCTAACTCAAGATTTGGGTTCAAGGTTCACGCGCAGCGCGTGCGCCGCGTACCGTTCAGGGGTTAAGACCTTTCAACTCTGAACCTCATAGCTGAATAGCTTAACGTAAAACCGGCAAAGGAAATCCTATACAATCAAGGCATGAAATCGTAGACTATAAATAAAGGGAGGTATTATGGGTGAAAAAAAATTTCTGCTAAATTTGCGTAAAAAATGGAGTAAGCATCATGAAAGGTTTTTTTAATCAAATCCTGATCATCAATGTTTCGGATCAGAGTTATCATGTGGATCCCGTTGATGACTCGATCTTAGAGAAATACTTAGGCGGCAAGGGGCTTTCCACGTATCTTCTTTTAGATCACAACCCTCCCGGCGTTGATCCGCTGAGTCCTGAAAACCGTCTTATTTTTGCCACCGGACCCGCATCAGGTACAGCCATATGGGGTTCGTGCAGATACGGGATTTACACGAAATCGCCACAGACCGGTTTTTACTCTGAATCCTACTCAGGGGGTACGGTTGCCGATTATATGGCCCGAACAGGCTTTGATGCCGTCATGATTTATGGGACTTCCGAAAACCCTGTCTGGCTCGAGATTTTTGAAGAGAGGGTTCGATTTCATTCTGCAAAGGATCTATGGGGTCTGGATACCTATCAAACTGAAGACCGGGTTAAAAACCTTGTTGCGGAAGAAAATTCTGATCACCCCAGGTCAGGGGTCGTGGTCATTGGCCCGGCAGGGGAAAATGGAGTGGCCTTTTCGGTCGTTGAAAACGATTACTGGCGCTCTGCCGGTCGTACAGGGACGGGCGCGGTTATGGGAAGCAAACATATCAAGGCCATCGCCTTCCGGGGCTCCAAAAAGAAAGAGGTTGCAGATGAAAAGGCCATCAGTGGGTTTGCCAAAGAGATTGCCAAGAGAGGAAAGGATGATGCAGGGGTAAACGCATTCAAGGCAATAGGCACTACCGGGATGGTCAGTGTCTTGAACCATGCCGGGTGCTTTCCTAACCGATACTGGCACAAGGGCACTTTTGAGAACTGGGAAAACATCAGCGCCGAAGCCCTTCATGAGCGTTGCGAGGTAAAGCCCCATGCCTGCCTTAAATGCTTTATCGCCTGCGGCAGATTGAGCACGGTAAAAGAAGGCAGGCACGCGGGTCTTAAGATTGAAGGCCCGGAGTACGAGACCATATACGCCTTTGGGGGCCTTTGCGAAGTGGCTAACATAGAAGAAATTGTGTATCTCAACGACATATGCGACAGATTAGGCATGGATACCATATCGGCAGGGAACCTGGTCGCCTTTGCCATAGAGGCATCCAGGCAGGGGAAGATTGATTTTAAGATCGACTACGGCCAGGTTGATGCCATTGCCGGCCTTCTTAAAGACATGGCCCGTCGCAGGGGCACAGGGGAGATTTTAGCGGGGGGCATAAAGGCAGCCGCAAAAGAATGGGGGATGGAAGATCAGGCTATCCACATAAAGGGCTTAGAACCTCCCGGTTATGACCCCCGGGTATTAAAGGGAATGGGTCTGGCCTATGGGACCTCTGACCGCGGGGCCTGTCACCTTAGAGCAACTTTCTATAAACCGGAATTGACCGGCATGATTGACCCGGATCAAATCAAAGGGAAAGCTGCCGTGTTTATCGAGTGGGAAGACCGTCTAACCTTTATTGATACCCTGATCCTCTGTCGTTTTTATCGGGACCTCTATCAATGGGAGGAGCTATCGACTATTGTTGAGGGCACTACCGGCCTGAAACTCTCTGCAGATGATATGCGTTCAATTGCCACATCAGTCACGGATAATACCCGCAGGTTCAATATACGAGAAGGCCTGCAAATAGAGGATGATCGTCTGCCCAAACGTTTTCATACCGAGGCCCTGGAATCGGGAAATATTATCACTCAAGACGATATGGAAATAATGCTAATGGAATACTATAAAAGCCGTGGCTGGGATGAAAAGGGGACCCCTCCCAATGACGCTCCACTACGTTTTTAGAACGTAACTACCCAGGTTGTCAGGTTCAGGGTTCAAGGTTCAAAGGTTATAATCCATTGAAATCCATCAGCCATACAAGTTAAAAGTGTCTAAAGTGATCTAAAATTCATAAAGTTATGGAGTCGCTTTGCTCCACTGATTTTATATAATTGAAAGAATTCCTTAACTTTAGCTCACTTCAAACTCTTGCAGTTTAAAAGTGAAAAATACGTGTCGTTTCTACTGAGGTATCATTCTTTTGATATCAGACAGTTAGGGCTGTTTAACCGTGAACCGTGAACGTTGAACCGCTTAACCTTGGCATGAGAGACATTATGGAGGTGAAATAATGGGCATGATGACCGGCAAAGAATACATTGAATCACTCCGGGAGCTGAACCCGGAAGTCTATTTTTTTGGCCAAAAGATTAAGAGTATTGTGGACGAGCCGATGTTTCAGCCACACATTCACACGGCCGCTATGACATATGAACTGGCACACAGGCCCGAATATGAAGAAATCATGACGGCTACTTCTCATCTGACAGGAGAAAAGATCAACCGATTTACCCATATTCATCAG
>JAFDDR010000033.1 GCA_019310785.1 Deltaproteobacteria bacterium | reverse complement strand
TGTTCTCGGAAAGGGGGTTTTCACCTTCCACCACGAATTTTTCCACGGTGAACCTGACCTGAGGCACGTCCGCCCCGAATACCGTGGGGTTTGAAAACAACAGGCACCCTAACACGATCGTCAAAATTTGTATTTTAAGTCTCTGCAATTTATTCTTCTCCGTTTACCGTATCTCGCACTCAAACTCCTTCTTCTTGCCCGGTTCACCTAATTCATCCACAATCAACTTAAGTATTCCCTGTGCATCCTTTTCAGTAAAGCCTTTGGGGAACGGGATAATGTCCTGGACCTGAAATAAAGGTTGAATCGTTAATCTTATGGGTTTTATGGCCGCCTCGCTAGAAAAACCCGCCTCCCCTTTGCCGAGCTCCACAGCGCCCCCCTCATTTTCCATTGTAACATGCCCGTCATATACGGTGACGTACAGGCCCGGCGCTGAACCCGTTTTATCCACGGCCCCGAACAGGTCCTTGGTATTGGCCGGTATAGTCTTCGGGTCCGGACGCCAGTCGGGATCCGCGTGCATGAACATCGGGGTCACCGGCAACTCGATGGGCTCTACGGCCCCTTTGGGCCAGAAGAGTGTCTTGCCCTCGCTGAGCTCTAATTTTGCGCCGGATTTAAGTTCCAGCTCAATAACGCCGTCCCACACACTCACGTACTGGCCCTGCTTGACCCCGAACATCTTCTGTGGATCCGCTGGTATGGTTTTGGGATCCGGTTTCGGGTTGGGATTTTTGAGCATGGGAAGCGGGACAGAGGGCAGGGTAAAGGCATTGCCCTTCATGGGCGCAAATGCGGCCATGCCCGGCGAAAGGACCGTTGTCTTTCCTTTCTTATCAATCACTTCAATCGGGTGTTTGCTTTCTTTCCAGTTATATGCAAAGGTGCCGATCCCTTTTGGGGTTGCTGCTAAGGCCTTGCGCGGAAAAGCATCCAACATGCGTCTCAAAAGGCCCCTATTGGGCAGTAATGCCTGTTCTTCTGTCCCGGGTTTTCCCCTGTAAAGCAGGTCAAACCCGGTGCCGCGAACGCCAACAACGGCCGTGGGCGTGCCAATCTTGAAATTACGTGCATTCCGCCGCACAACCATGCCCGTAAATACTCGAAGACCGCCCTTGAATATGCGGAAAAAGATGTTGTCCTTCTTTTTGGCATGGTACTGGTAACGCTCCACCTTGAAACTGGTTTCTGCCTGGAGGGTCACCCGGCTGTTGTCGCGAAACACAAGAATGGCCATGCTTTTTGTCCCTGTCTCCAAGGTGTCGCCCTCATATACGGAACTGCCCTTTAAAAGGGGTCTCTCTGTTCCTTCCCGGGTGCTAACTGTCAGGCTGCCTCTCAAGCGGACGACGCGTCCTGCGACCTTGCCTGCCTCGGCCCTGCGGTTTTCCTCACTAAGGAGGACATCAAAGCCGGTGCCCCGGACCCCGACAATGGCAGTAGGTGTGCCTAACTTGAATGCCTTTTTGTCGCGCCGGGTCATCAGGCCGGTAAAGGTCCGCAAACCGCCTTTTAACAGGCGAAAGAATGCATTGTCCGTTTTTTTCTTATGAAATTGGTAGCGCTCCACCTTGAACACGGATTCACCAAGGAGGGTCACACGACTGTTGTCCCGAAACACCACCACGACCATACCGCCTGATCCGGTCTCAAGGGTATCTCCCCTGTACACCGGGCCGCCCTTTATAAGATGTCGTTCTGTCCCGTCCTGGGCGCGTGCCGTTAAAATGCCTCTCAAACGCACCACACGGCCTGCCACGGGAGAGGGATTATCTTTTAAGGTTTGCCGCCTTATCTTTTTTGCCTCTGCCGCACAGTCGCCCTTGCACAGCCGGGCGTCGAACTCGGTGCCTCGAATCCCTAAAACGGCGGTCGGCGTTTTGAGCCGGTAGCCGTTTCTCAGGTTGCGCTTGGAGATAAAACCCGACACCGCCCGGATACCGCCTTTGAACAGGCGGAAGATGGCGTTTTCCTTTTTCCTGACCTCGGAATACCCTTCTATGGCAAACACCGTATCCGGCCTGAGCGTTATCTTGCCTCCGTCCGACATGTGGAGAACGGCAAAGCTCCGCTCGCCCGTGGCCAGCACGTCCCCCTCAAAAACAGGCGCTCCCCTGCCCAAAAAGCGGGCCTCGCCACCCTCGGGTCCGGCAGTGACAACACCCCTTGCAAAGAACACCTCACCCACCTGTTTGGGACCGGCCCACGCAAAGATGGGCAGACTCATCAGACAGGCAAAAACAATAGCCGCAATCAGTATTTTTTTGTTATCCATGCTCTACTCTTTATTTCGAATTAGGAAACCACATCTCTCTGGGCGTGGTTAGTTATAATGGGTCTGCCTTGGAGATTTGTGTTTAAAAATACAAATTCTAAGCACCAAATTCCAAGTAAATCTCAAATTTCAATATTCAATGACCAAAACCGGATCAAAAAACGAACCTCCAACATCGAACATCGAACTTCCAACGTCGAAATATGGTACGCCTTCGACGTCTATTTTTTTCTGTTTGTTATTTCGAATTTTGGTCATTGGAATTTGTTTGATATTTGGGATTTGATATTTGGAATTTCAATAAGTCAATTAAAATCCAACAAAGCAAATCCCTTCTGGGCCAGGCTTTTTACTTTTCTATTTACCTGGTTTGAAACCTTACCTGCAAATCAACCTGCCCCTTTTCTTCTCCTCCTCTTCCTCCTCATCACCAGTGCCGTCTCCCGTAATTAGCGGATCGTCAGGAGCACCCATTATCTCATCCAAAAGTTCATCCAGTTGATCCTGTGAACTGACAACATCGTTAATCGGATCCATGGGCGGCTGGTAAAAGGGATCGTAGGAATTCAGAATAAGGTTCATGGCAAGGATACCCACGTCCGTGGCCCCGGTGAGGACCGGGAGCAGGGTGAGGCCCACACCGTTGTGAAAGGTCAGGTATACGTCATAAGACCCGCCTCCGGCGTCAATCAAGGAATCGGCATTAACCCCGCTCCCGCCGATCAGGTGGATATCGGAAGGAAACATGGTATCGCCCGCTATAAGGGTTATGTCGCCGCCGGTTGATTGTATCCAGGCGCCGGCATCCATACCGCTCCCGCCCGTGATATTAATATTCCCGGCACTGGCTGTGGGTCCTGCCGTGATTTCCACGGTATCCGCGCTGATCTCCGCGTAACTGCCCATCCCGTCACCGCCCAATACATTAACATCGCCGCTCACGTTCATTACAAGGCCGGTGGGATCAATGCTGGCGAAGGTGTTCGACAGGTTTCCCCCCTGCACCGTTACGCTGCCGGCGGTGATTTTCATTGTCCCGTCGGCCTCAAGTTTGGAGTTCAGGGATGCGGAAGTCGTACTGCCTAACACCTGAAGCGAACCGGTATTGACGGTCATGTCTGCGTCGGCCTGCACCAGCGCGTTGTTTGTGCCGGTGGCTTGCAGGGTGACGCTGCTGGTCTGCAGAGTCGTATCGGCAATTGAGTGCACACTGGCGGAATCCACTGTGAGAGTCCCGCCGTGGATGAAGATGTTGCCGGTGGAATTGACCTGTGCCGGCGGAGCGAATCCCTGCCTTATCCGGATTTGGCTGCCCTCGAGTTCCACGTAGGAACCCTGCACGTTAGTGCTGTTGATGTCCAGGGTTCCGCTGCCGCCTGAGAGCTTAACATTGGCCCCGTCGATGGGGAAACCGCTGAGGTCAAAGCCGTTGGCCCGCACGTCTAAGTTCTCCGAGCCTCCGCCGATTAGGCCTGTCAGGTCGAGTGTCCCGGTGGTAGTAAGCAACAGATCGCTCATTCCGGCACCGCCTGCGAACGCCAGGTTGCCGGTATTAGCGATGGCCACTTCACCTGTGTGCGTGCCCTGCAGCGTAAGGCTTGCAGTCTGAATCTCGAGGGGATCGGCCAGGGTACCGATGTTAACCGGTGCCTCCAGAATTACCCCAGCAGCGCCAACCACGTTAACCGCACCGGCATTGGCGTCAGAGAGGCTGCTACCGGCCCCAATAACGGTGACCGTTACCGGCCCGGCGCCCGCGTCCAACAGGCCAATATTCAGGTCTCCGTTATTCTGGAAACTGATGCCGGTGCCGCTGGAATCCGTGGCGTTCAACACCGTCACCGAGTTGCCCGCGTTGTTCATGTTTATGGCACCGCCGGCAATCAGGTTCAGAATATTCACGTTGGTGACAGGCGCGGTCTGAGAAATGCCGCATGTAGCCCTAAAGGTCATGTCTCCGCTAACCCCGGCGATGGGGGTGTCTATAGAAAATGCCCCCTGGTGCAGATAGTCCACGTTGCCGTTTGCCGAGCTGGGTACGAAGTCACCCACCGTGTTGGTACCGAGCAGGATTATATCGCCATCCGCGTTAGCCGTCAGGGTCTTAGTTCCAATGTTGATGATACCTGCCGCGTTCTGAGTAATAGTTCCGCCCGGCGCTGTGGCCTGAAGCGTGACATCATCGTCAACCCGGATCGTGCCGTCGTTCAACGCAATACCGCCGGTACCACCCAGCCCTGCATTTATATCCACCAGGCCGCCTGCAAGCTCTGAGCCTATCAGGGTTCCGCCGGTCTGGGCATTCAGGGTCAATGAACCGTTTGTCTCGATCGTGACGTTGGCATTGTGAGCGCCATCAGCGCCAATAACTGCTGCTGCATTCGCTCCGGTTCCACCCTTAAGGTATATGTCTCCGCCGACAGGATTTGCAGCACCTATGGTAATTATCACATCCTCAGTACTACTGCCGATTCCGGCGACCGCATTTGTGCCGCTGCCTCCTGTTATAAAAAGGTTTCCTCCGACATTCAGGTCAAACGTGCCGCTTCCCCCGGAACCTCCTATCCCTGCAGAAGCACTCGAGCCGCTACCACCTGTGATGATCAGGTTACCTGCAACATCCAAAAGCAGTGTTCCTCCCCCTTCAGCATTTGGGCCGGCATTGGCATCAAGTCCCGCACCGCCCAGTATGGTAAAGGAACCTCCAATGTCCATATCCAGCGTGCCCGCACGTGATACGATCTCCGCATCAGCGTCATCACCGCTCCCTGCCTGTGCCAGGGCATTTCCGCTGATATCCAATGTTATTCCTGTGGCTGCCTCGAGACGTGCCTCGGCTGAATCACCGCTTCCCGCAAACTGTTCCAGGGCATCGGCGTCGACTGTCAGAGTGCCTGTGTTGGACGCGATTCTTGATGCCTGGTTGATAGTTGACCCGCCGTTGAGGCTCAACAAGCCTGCAACGTCAAGAACTATGTCGTCAGCAGTGAGGATCTCGCTATAGTCAAGGATTAAATCTCCGCTGCCCAGCATGCCTGTTTTGATAGTTATGTCACCGTGATCAGTCGATGTGCCGATCAGCGCACCACCACCACCACCGAATAAGTTAACGGATCCGCCCCCGTTGATTGTGACGTCGGCATTGTGACCTGCGCCAACGGTGCCTATAAGTGCTATTGCATTGGCTCCTGTGCCGCCCGAAATGGATATGCTCCCGCCCACCGGATTAGTGGGCCCAATGTTGATCATGACAGATTGTTCAGCGCTTCCAATGACTGCCGGACCCTGGCCCGCGCCGCCCGACATCTGAAAATCTCCTGCTACATCGATATTGATTATTGGAGTTCCAATCCCCTCCGAAGCAATCCCCGCGGAAGCGTCCAAGCCGCTACCTCCGGTGAGGGTAAGGTTCCCACCAACGCTCACATCAATCGTTCCTCCCCCGTCGGTTGTGACTCCGGCAGAAGCCTCAAAGGCGCTGCCACCTGTTACCGAGAGACTCCCTGTCGTGACATTCAGGACCAAAGATCCATCAGCGGAAATACCTGCCCATGCGTCATTTCCCGATCCTCCCTGCACGTTCACATTGCCTCCGGTGACCGTTACCAGCACATCATTATCAGATCCAATGGATGCCTCTGCAAGATTTCCCGCCCCACCGGTGAGGTTCACACTGCCGTTAACCGTTACCTGAAGATCATCGGCGGAAAAGAGATGTGCTCCACTATCGTGTCGCCACTCACATTGACTGCGAGATCGTTGGAAGAGTAAATCTCAGCATCGGCATGAAAATCTGAAGCGGGGCTGTTTCCGCCTGAAATGACGAGATTGCCCCCGCCGTTCAGGGTGACGGTGTTCCCGGTGCCTTCGCTGTTGATAGCCGCCCAATCGTCTGCAACCCCGTTTCCTGAAAAAATGGATATACCCCCACCGCTATTGGCGACTATGGTCTGGGAGCCTGTAGCGCCCGGATAAAGGAATATCCCCGCGTAATTGCCCGAATATTCCACGGTAGATCCTCCGGTTTTATCGCTGGTTGAATCTCCCGCCTGCACTAGGATCCCCCCTGATCCGGCCGTGATGTCCTGGCTGTCCCCTGCGTTGATGCTGGCACGGTTATAGACGCCGCTTGCCCCGCCTGAAACCGTAATCGTATTCGCGGTGATGGTCTGGTCGACGGTGGCACTGATAGAGGCCAGTGAGCCCCCAGCAGCCGTTCCGCCATTGACCTGAAGAAGGCCGCCGGCAATATTCAAATTCTGGTTTCCACTGCTGAACACCTCGGCATTGGCGTTATCAGCGTTGCCCGCCTGCACGGTAAGGGCATCGGTGGTAATCTGCTGGTTGCCCATTATTTTTGACATGCCCTGTGCCGTGGCCGAGCCAACAACAAATTCATTATTGCCGGCCCCGCCATTGCCCGTGAGGGTAATGGATTGTGCGCCATTGGAAGAGATATCGGCATTCCCGATGGTCCCGACAACCTTTACATAGTCGGCATTGTTGACGTTGATAGTCTGTGTCCCGTCACTGTGGATCGCTGCGAGGCCAGTGTCCGTAGCTTCGACAAGAATTCCGAAATTGTTAGGATTCTGGCCCGTTGTATCAATTGACTGCAACCCGGCGTTGGTGTCTATGACGGCATCGCCACCAACTCCGATTACCTCAACGAAAGCCGCGTCAATGTCCTGCCCTGTCCCGGCTTGCAAAAAGGCGTCACTCCCGGAACCGGACCCCCCCTTGACCAATATGTTATTCGCGTTGACGGTCTGCATGGCTGTCGAATAGATCGTTGCATGTGAGGTGTTCGCGACCGTTCCGCCAAGCACGTGAATGAAGCCGGTGGCATTAATGGTTTGGGGCCCGGTGCATTCTATCCTCGCATCTGTTCCATCAGTGCTACCTGCCTGGACCAGGGTGTTTCCCTGTGTGGTGATGCTCTGTATGCCGCTGGCCTTAAGCTCGGAGGAACTGCCGGTGAAGGTTCCTCCTAAGACTTCAACGGAATCAGCCATTACAGTCATGTTTCCCGTCAAAACCGTGGCGACTGCACCGGCATTCATCCCGCCCTGGAGGCGCAATGTACCGCCGTTACCTGCTGATCCATCATCAATGGTCAGGGCTCCACCTCCGGTATCTATGACCACCGGCCCTGTTCCCGTGGCACTTCCTACCTGCACCAGGCTGCCCGACGGCGTGGCTATGCTAATACTGCCCCCGTTGGTATCTATGATGCTTTGAATGCCAACGCTACCGGTTGCATTGAGGTCCCGGTCAGCCGTTAAAGCAATGTTCAAATTGCCACTACCGCAGCTGATTGAGTTGTTAACAATGATGCTTCCGTCCGCATTGACTGTAAGCTCAGCCGTACCTGGGCCCGCGGATTTGAGTATGTTGGCGTTGAAGGTGACGTCACCGGCCTGGGTGCCGGAAAACTGCTGTGTATCCAGGATGACATTTGTGTCAGTGTCAAGCTGGGTATTGATCAGGCCAACGGCAATCTTCGAGTCGTCACCGTTTGGCGTGAAGGTGGGCTGGCCAGCGTTGTTGTTGTTTGTAGCCGGCGTTATCTCAATATTATATGGGTCCAAGAGCCAGGTGCCGCCTTTACCGTTCACGGCCCCCACGTCTGGAGGGGAATTACCCACCTCTAAATATTTTCCTGATGTTTCGACAAATCCGCCGTCACCGTTTTGTTCGCCGCCCCGTGCGCTGATGCTGCCATAGAATCGTGTGACCTCATCGGACCATACGATCACCTTGCCGCCGTCGCCAACCGCACCGGCATCGGCTGTTATAGTAACATCCGGTCCTACATAGGTGGCGGAGGCGTTCCGGATATCCGGGTTCTTTCCTTGGTAATCGCCGCCCACGAGTACTGTACCGCCTCCCGCCTCGCCGGAGGCATCTATGAGGGCTGTATCGATAAGGCCCACACGCTCGCCTAACAAGCGGATTTCCCCGCCCTTACCTTCCGAGCCTGTTGCCTGTATGATCCCGGATACCAACGTGGTTCCGTTTTCGCTCTCCACGGTTATGGTGCCGCCCTGCGGGCCATTGGCCGTTACTGTGCTTCCTGCCTCTAAGGTGATGTCATTACTCGCTGAAAGGATGATAGCGCCGGTCTCGTCCACGGAAACGGTGTCTGCCCGGATTTCCCCGCTATGCTTGAGCGTGCCGGCAAACACATTTACGGCACCGCCGTCCGCTAAGACCTTGCCGATATTCAACACCTCATTTTCCGGGGCCTGGATCTCGAAATGAACGTCCTTGAGATCAAGGCTGGTGATGGTGATGGATTCGCCGGCCGCCAAGAGCAGGTTGCCGCCATCGGTGTGGATGATTCCGCTGTTTTCTATGTTCGGGGCAATGAGATAGATGTCGCCGTTTTTGCCTGCCGTAATAAAGCCCTGGTTTATGATGGAACCCGAATCAGGGCCGCCCTCAAATTTCAGGTTTCCCTGCAAGAAATCCTGATCCGTGATGTTGAGGGTGGAGGCCACAAAACCGGCCGTATCTATGACGCAGTTTGGGCCGAATACCATGCCATGCGGGTTGATGAGAAAGACCTTGCCGTTTGAAAGGAGCTGTCCTAAGAGGTTCGAGGGGTTCGGTCCTGTGACGCGGTTCAGCACGGCGCTGTTAGGCGACTGCTGGATGAAACGGGTAACCTCATGATTTTGGATGGAAAAACCCTGCCAGTTGATAATGGCATTGGGACTGTTGGTCACGTGAAGTGTTTGCGGATTGGGATTGCTGAAGCCTGCCTGCCCGTGAACCACCTGGGGACCCTGGGGATTGGCATATGCGCTGATACCGGCGAACAGCCAGAAATAAATGCCTGAGAAGAGACTTGTTAACCGTATTATGGCTATTTTTTTTCTCATGAGATATACCTCGTCAGGTATGTAGGTGCGTTTTGCTATAACATGTACTTGGTTATGTGGTTCAGCGGCTAAACTTCAGTGGGTTTTGTTTTACTCGACCCACCTTACGATGCTGGTCATGAGATAAGGCTTTTGGAATGGCCGAATCGTCTGTCTAATTCAGGATCTAAATATCAAAGTTTGTGTGTTTGGTCTATATCAAAAGACTATACTTTGCGTTTTATTTCAATTTTTCCTTTATGGAAGTTGATATAGCCGCCCCAGAGGAATATGCTCCGCATTCCACAGTGCCCCATAGTGGGATCTACGCTCTGCTCCGACAGGCAAAAAGGCGCGAAATATGCAAATAATGAGAATTAGGATGATATTTAAGCTTATCTATATAATAGTGTCTTATGTTGTATGTCAATAGTTAATTAACACAAAATATTGTAGTTCATGTGCATATTTATCACATTCGGTGGTACTTGGACCGCCGGGCAGGATGAGTTCTTTAGATAAAGATTGGGGTGTTGCGCGGGATCGTGGCGGAGCTGCCCGCAGTACGGTGGATGGTATGACGTCTACTCGAATTATTCAAAGCACTTTAGACTGAAATGTTTCTTAAAAAACCTTTTATCCCTTGTAACGAAGATATCCGCGCTGTTTTCGGCGAATGCCCCAATAATAAAATCAGGCAAGATGCGATTTTCTCTTTTTCCACCTCTATTCAAATATTCTTTCCAGGCAAGTCCAGCTTTCCAGAGCACATCAGGAGTGTAATGCCTGATCTTTATGTCGGTTTCTTCGAGAAAAAGGTCAAGGTGCGCTTTTTCTTCAAACTGGGGTGTCAGGCAGAAGGATGTCCAATAAGATACAAGTATCAATCGCCAATATCATTTCTTTCCCCCCGCATACCTCGGACCAGCCTCTCAGAACTGCCCGGCTTGTTCAAAAAACCATAATACTTGTCAAAAGGAGACCCTTCCTGTTTGGTCACCAGTGCCCCCTTCTTTGTTAGAGTAAAAATGACCCTGTCCCCCGGTCCAAGGCCAATAACCTTTCTTATTTCTTTAGGTATGACAATCTGACCCTTTTTGCTGATTTTTGCCGTCAAAGTCATGGGTTTTACTCCTTTTTTGTTTTACCTTTTAAAGTAAAGCAAAATGGAGAAAAAGTCAACAAGGAAAGTCAGGCGTTTATTGTGGTGGTCCCATGGCCGTCTTGACATCTGTAAGGACGGGTGATAAATTCTGGCACTTTGGATGGAAACTTGCTTACTATTTTGCGGCATGATTATGATGTTTGGGTGTGGCCGACCCTTTTTTAACCCCAAATTTTAAGCACCAAATTACAAGCGCCAAGTTTCAAATGGTTCGACAAGCTCACCATCCTGAGCAAAGTCGAAGGATAAATCTCAAACTACAATAT
Source organism: Deltaproteobacteria bacterium (assembly GCA_019310785.1). GTDB lineage: Bacteria > Desulfobacterota > DSM-4660 > Desulfatiglandales > Desulfatiglandaceae > JAIOSR01. The sequence goes on along the minus strand of JAFDDR010000033.1, from coordinate 42,433 downwards.
CAAATGATCAAAACCGTTTGTTATTTCGAATTTTGGAAATTGTGATTTGTTTGATATTTGTGCTTTGATATTTGGAATTTCCAATAATCCGGTACTCCGGATAACGAATGAAATACAGACAGCCCCCCTGGGGGGATAACAAAGCCAGGTCCTTCGAGCCCGGAATCCTAATACAGTTGTGGGGAGGAATATATGACGTTTCAAGAACTGATTATGGCCCTTGAAAAATACTGGGCCGATTACGGGTGCGTAATACAGCAGCCTTATGATATTGAGGTGGGGGCCGGGACGTTTAACCCTGCGACCCTATTGAGGGCTTTGGGACCGGAACCCTGGTCCGTGGCCTATGTGGAGCCTTCCAGGCGTCCCACGGACGGCCGTTACGGGGAAAACCCCAACCGTTTGGGCCACTATTACCAGTACCAGGTGATCATAAAACCTTCACCCATTGATATCCAGGATATCTATTTAGGGAGTTTGAAGGTACTGGGCATTGACCCTTTGGATCACGATATACGGTTTGTGGAGGATGACTGGGAATCCCCCACATTAGGGGCATCGGGTCTCGGGTGGGAGATATGGCTTGACGGTATGGAGATCACCCAGTTTACCTATTTCCAGTTGGCGGGCAGTATCAAGCTGGACCCCATTTCCGTGGAAATAACCTACGGTCTGGAGAGAATCTGCATGTATTTGCAGGAAAAAGAAGATGTGTACGATCTCATGTGGAATGATAGGGTTAGCTACGGAGACGTTCACAAGAAAGGGGAATGGGAGCTTTCGGTCTATAATTTTGAGATGGCCGATGTGGATATGCTCTTAAAATCCTTCAACATGTATGAGAAGGAATCCTTAAGTCTCTGTGAAAAAGGGCTGGTCCTTCCGGCATACGATTATTGCCTTAAGTGTTCTCATACATTTAACATCTTAGATGCCAGGGGCGCAATCAGCGTGACCGAGAGGACCCAGTATATTGATCGTATAAGGAACTTGGCGCGGCTTACTGCAAAAAACTATGTGGCACAGAGGGAGGAGATGGGGTTTCCTTTGAAAATTGAAGATTAAGGATTGGGGATTGCCTACTACCTGATCACCAAATAATTATGTGTATGGGGTATAGTGATGGTTGCTGAATTGCTTTTGGAAATCGGGACTGAAGAGATTCCCGCAGGGTATCTGGAAAAAGGGTTGGCGGAGATAAGAAGGCTTGCGCAGACCCTTCTGGAAGAGAACCGGATTGAAATAGCGGGCGGTCTTTATACCTATGGCACGCCGAGACGACTGGTCCTGATCGGAAAGGCCGTTGCCGAGACACAGGATGATCTTATGCAGGAGATGACAGGTCCTCCAAAAAGCGTGGCCTATGATGAACAAGGAAAGCCCACAAAGGCGGCCATGGGTTTTGCAAAAAAGCAGGGCGTTTCCGTTAACGAACTTGAATGCATAGAAACGCCCAAAGGGGAATACTTATATGTCAAGAGGCTGATTACAGGAAGGCCCACTAAGGATATCCTGGCCGATGCCTTGCCCAAACTCATTGCCGATATCCCCTGGCCCAAATCCATGAGGTGGAGGGACTTAGGTTTTCCCTTTGTGCGGCCCATTCACTGGGTCCTTGCCCTTCTGAACGGTGAAGTTATTCCATTTGAGGTCGCGGACATAAGGAGCGGTAATAACACAAAAGGCCACCGGTTTATGGCTCCCGAGACACGGGAAGTCTTCAGCGTGGGCGACTATCTCCAGACAATGATGGAAAGCTTTGTCCTTATCGATCAAAAGGAAAGAGAGCAGGTCGTTGAAAGGCTTGCTAAGGAATCTGCCGGAGCAGTAGGCGGAATTCCGGTACAGGACCCGGACCTGTTGGCGACAGTGGCCAATCTCGTTGAATATCCTTCTGCTGTTTGCGGCGGTTTTGATAAAAAATTTCTGAATCTTCCGGACTCCGTTTTAATCACTGCCATGAGAGAGCATCAGAAATATTTTGCAGTCTATGATGGGAAGGGTCGATTGATGCCCAATTTTGTGGCCGTGAACAACACTGTTGCAAGGGACGAATCAGTAGTCAAAAGGGGCCATGAAAGGGTCTTGCGCGCCAGGCTTTCCGATGCGGATTTCTTTTTCAAAGAGGACCGTAAAAGGCCCTTAGAGGGCCGGCTCGATGACCTGAAAAGGGTTATTTACCAGGCCGATTTAGGGACGTCTTATGCCAAGGTTCAACGATTTACCCGATTGGCTGAATACGTGGGTGAAAGAATGGTCCCTGAAAGGCTCGAACATATAAAAGTTGCGGCAAGCCTTTGTAAATGTGACCTTGTCACTCAGATGGTCTCGGAGTTTCCGAGCCTTCAGGGCGTTATCGGAAAGGAGTATGCACGAATAGAGGGGCATCCGGAAGACGTATGCACCGCAATTCAGGAACACTATCTTCCCACAAAGGCCGGGGGCCTGCTCCCGCAATCCGATGTCGGGGCCGTTGTGGGGATTGCCGACCGTATGGACACTATTACCGGATGTTTTGCCGTAGGTCTTGAGCCCACAGGAACTGCGGATCCTTTTGCGCTGCGCAGGCATGCCTTGGCCATCATCCGGATCGTGGAAAATATGGGATGGGACATTTCGCTTAAGGAGTTTATTGAAAAAGCACTCTTTATTTTGGGTGAAGAGATCGAGTTTGACAATAACCGGCTGTTTGTTAGGGTTTCGGACTTTTTCAGAGAACGGTACAAGCAGATGATGCTGCGGTCGGATTATGAAACCGACTTGATCGAGGCCGTGATATCGGTTGAGTTTGACCGGATCAATGAGCTTCGCCCGAGAATTGACCAGCTCAAAAGGTTTGCTTCCGATTCAGGTGAGTTTCAAGAACTGGCCCTTGCTTTTAAGAGGGTAACCAACATAATCAAGAAGCAGGAAAAGACATTCGAGGCGGATCCGGCCCTGTTTAAAGAAACCTGTGAATCTGCCTTGTGGGATGCCTTTCAGGCATTGAAAGACGACGTTTATCAGTGCATGGAAAGAAAGGAATATTATGAGGCATTGGGCCTCATGGCCCGCCTCAGAAAACCTGTGGATGAATTCTTTAATGGTGCGGAAATTCTTGTCAAGGATGATCAGGCTTTGAGAGAAAACAGGGTAGGGCTGTTGCAGCAATTGGCAGGGCTTTTTTTAGGCGTGGCGGATTTATCGAAGTTTTCTATATGAAGTGAGCTAAAGTTTAAAGTGACTAAAGTTGTGGTGTCGCTTCGCTCCGTCATTTTTAACAAATCAAAAATCCCTCAGGCACATTCGTCAACTTTAGTTCACTTTAGGCACTTGATCTTATGGTTTCTTAATAAGGATATACAACATCCCATCATGTTGCATGTGTCCTGCGGCTATTTCGGCATAGGGGCCGCTTCCCCAGAAGAGGTCTGCCCTACCTGCTCCCTTGATTGCCCCACCCGTGTCCTGGTTCAGCACAAAACGGGAAAACTCCTTCCACTTTGTGATTTCACCCTGATCGTTTACAACCGGTTTACGGCATTTTATAAATGCCAGTGCCCCTTTCGGAAAAAGTCTGTCGTCCAGGGCCAGGGACCTTCCGGGTGTAACCGGGACGTTGATATTACCCAATGGGCCGCTGTCCAGGACATGAAAGAAGACATAGGAGGGATTGTGGTCGAGCACCTCGTTTATTATATCGGGGTGTTCGGTTAAATATTTTCGGATGCCCTGCATGGACATCTGCTCCCGGTTCATGAACCCCATGTCCAGCAGATACCGGCCAATGCTCCTGTAAGGGTGACCGTTTGATGCCTTGTACCCCACCCGCACGGTATTGCCGTCAGGCAGGCTTAACCGGCCAGATCCCTGTATATGAAGAAATGCCACATCCACGGGATCTTTTAACCAGGCAATTTCCAGGTTGCGTTCCTGGAGGGCCTTCTCCATTTCTATATTACGCCTGGAATAATATGGTATGACCCTGTTTCCATCAATCCTTGCGACAATACTTTGGCCTTTGAATTTTTTGCTGAACAGAGACAGGTCAATCTTTACAAGATCATCTGGTTGCCGGTATATGGGATACTTGAAGGTCTCATCCGGGGCCAACCTCCCGTGAAAAATGGGTTCAAAGTAGCCGGTAAAAAGGACCTTGCTATTACCCACGCGACCAGTAGCTCGGTAGAGCCGGAATTGCTTCCGGACCGCCTTATTCAATGTGTCGGGATTGGGATTTTCCTTTATGAGCTTCAGCAATGCCTCCTGACTGTCAAGGACCTGTCGGCAGGTGAACTTGTCAGGTCCGTAATAAAAAATTTTGTCGGGATTGAGCCGGTGAAGGTACTCAAAGTTTCTTTCAAGGGCAAGGACAAGAGATTCAATTTGAATGTCGTCTCTGAAGGTGGGATAAAAAAAGCGAACCCTGGTAAGGGCCTCGTCAGGGCGGTGAGCCTGCTTAACAAGTGCGGGATAGCAGCCCGTAAGACCCATGAGGGTCAGCAGAAGTAGAAATCGAAGTAAGGTTTTGGCCATATGCGGCATGTTTTTTGCTCAAGGTTGAGAGTGTTTTATTGATAAGGAATTCAATTATTAATATATAAATCTGTGTTTTTCAAGGTATACCGGCTCCAGACAGAGGGAAAAGTCAAGGTCGCAGTTTCAGGTGGACAAAATCCCCCTCACCCCAACCCTCTCCCGCCGGGGGAGAGGGGGACTTGGGTGCCCAAACCTCGAAAAGTGTGCGCAAAAGCTTCATTTTTTGATAAATGTGGCTTTTTTGACACACTTTGGGCTTTATGGCGTTGACTCCGATGCCGAAACCGTAGGTTATGACAATTATTTTTATCCAGTTAATTCAATTAGTTAAATCATATACTAACAAGATGCTCATATTTTCCTAACTTTGGCATGCCATTTGCTTTGACATAAGGGAAATTGAATTGTGTCAAAACATCGTATACGCACAATATCTTGTGGGTACACGAGGTTTTTTTAAATAGGATCAGAATCCTGACAGGAGCAAATATTGGACTACAAACAGCGGACGTTGAAGGATCAGGTTGAGTGCACAGGCATTGGTCTTCACAGTGGAGAAAGGGTTTATTTGAATATCAGGCCTGCACCATCCGATACGGGAATTAAGTTTGTGAGGACCGATTTGGACGGGCACCCCATGGTCGAGGCACGTTTTGACAATGTATGTAGCACGATGCTTGCCACAACTATCAGTTCTAACGGGTGCAAGGTTGCCACCATTGAACACCTGATGGCCGCCTTTTTCGGCCTGGGTATAGACAATGCAGTGGTTGAATTAGACGGGCCCGAGGTTCCCATCATGGATGGCAGTACGGCCCCCTTTATATTTCTTATCAAGAGCGCAGGCATTCGGGAACAAAAGAGTCCAAAAAAATTCATTGTCATCAAGAAGCCCTTTAAGGTCGACGATGGAAACCGTTCCGTTCACATATATCCTTCAAAAGAACTCAAAATTACCTATACGATCGACTTTGCACATCCCCTTTTGAGAAACCAGAAATATGAGTTGAGGTTTTCCGGCAGGGATTTTGTTAGGGAAATCAGCAGGGCCCGAACTTTTGGTTTTCTGAAAGACGTACAGACCCTAAAGGAAAACGGGTTGGCCAAGGGAGGTTCATTAGACAACGCTGTAGTCATTGACGACTTCAGGATTATCAATGAAGATGGTCTCAGGTTCGAGGATGAATTCGTGCGGCATAAAATACTTGATTTTATTGGAGATCTGTCCATAGTCGGGTCACCTGTTATTGGCCATTTTGTGGTTGAAAAATCAGGCCATTTTCTTAATCAGGAGATGTTAAAGAATCTCATGAAATCAAAGAAGCACTGGAAAATGTTGACTTTTGAAACACCTGCCGAATGCACCAAAAACAGGGTAAAAATTCCATCCTTTGGTGTTATGGATCCGGTTCCCGCATAAACCCTACCGGAATTTCTACGCCACACAAAATTCCATGTTTTGACTTTTCACGCATCTTACCTTTCTAATTCCAAGATTTTTTAAAAAGTGATTTTGTTTGTCCACCTGAAACTACGACTTTGACGTTTTCCAGGCAACCCAGGGTTATGGCTTGCATTTCAAAGGGTTCTTAAGTATCATAATTTGAGGTCCCGGAAATCATACAACTTATTGGAATCAAGGTATTTTTAGTGTTTCCGTTAGTAAGTTATGGCTTTGGCGCGACGTTTCATAAAATTGCGAAGCAATTTTATAAGTTAAGGAAACTCATGCATTTTTTCACAAAAAAAATCACAGTGCTTGCAGTAGTGACCCTGTTTCTGCATTTTTCGCTTTTGGTCCCAACTCTTAAAGCGGAAGAAGCCTGCATAAAAGATATTGATGTTGTAAACTCGTGGGATCATTGCATACTCTCTTTTAGCGTAACCGGCTGTTTTACGGAAGAGATGAAAAAGGCAATTGACAACGGGATTAATACGACTTTTACGTTTTATATTGAGCTTTATGAAATAAGAGATCTATGGTGGGACAGGGAGATCGCTGATCTCAGCGTAAGCCACTACATCAAGTATGATAATCTAAAGAAGATCTATACGGTAACCCTTTCGGAAAAGGAAAATAAGGTATTTTATACTAATGACTTTAATGAAGCAAAGAAATTGATGTCTGAAATCAGGGGGTTCGGGATCACCAGGCTCCATAATCTTCAGAAGGGGAAGCGTTATCAGGTTCGCATGATGGCTGAACTTGACAAGATAACACTACCCTTTTACCTCGATTATATTTTATTCTTCCTCTCCCTTTGGGACTTTGAGACGGATTGGTATACAGTCGATTTCAGTTATTAGTCTCCTTTTTCAGTTTCAGAATGGGCAACGGTTAGTTGGGCTGAACATGAAGAATTATTTGCAGGCCGAAAGACAGGATTTTAAAAGGCGACGCAGGGAAAGATACCTGATCGCCGCCCTGTTTGTAGTGGTCGTTTTCCTTACCACACTTGGGGGGATGTACTTCTTTGATCTTGGGGCGGACCTTCCATTGTCAAGCAGTATTCTTGTTTTTGCCCTGATCAATATCAACGTGATATTGCTCCTGCTTCTTCTTTTCCTCACGGTTAGAAACCTGGTAAAGCTGGTGTTTGAAAGAAGAAAGGGTATCATGGGATCGAAACTCAGGTCTAAACTTGTCCTGGCCTTTGTGACCCTTTCCTTGTTGCCGACGATGATACTTTTTTTCGTGTCAGTACAATTCATTTCTTTATCCATCGAATACTGGTTCAATCTCCCGATAGAACAGTCCTTGAAAAACTCCGTGGAAGTAGGGCAGGATTATTACAATGGAATTGCCGATGAAATCCTCTCTTTTGGTAATAAGTTAGGACGGGTAATTACTTATGAAGGATTTATGCTGCGTACCAGGAAAGATCAACTCGATAGACTCATTCATGAAAAGCAGAAGGAGTACGGCCTGGCCTCCCTTGGGGTCTATACAAAAGAGCTGATCCCAAGAACCGTTGCTCAGGATAATAAGATTGACTTGAGCACTTTTAAGGGGCCAAAGGATGACTTTTTGGCGAAAGTCTTAGAGAAAGGTTCAGATACCCAGTATGTCCAGTCCTCGGCCCACGGAGACCTGGTCAGTGGCATTGTTCCCGTGTTTTCGAGGACGGAATCAAAGGCCGTGGTGGGTCTTATCGTCCTGGCAAAATTTGTTCCGGGCAGGTTTGTCAACCGACTTAAGGCTATTTCCATGGGGCTTCAGGAATACCGGCAGCTCAAGATGCTGAAAAAACCCATCAAAATTACCCATATGATTACGCTTTCCATTGTTACGCTTCTTATTATCTTTTCATCTGTATGGTTCGGGTTCTACCTTTCGAGGGAGATCACCACCCCCATTAAGGAGTTGGCCGAGGGAACAAACCGGATCGCTTCGGGGGACTATGATTTTTTTATTGATTTAGAGGCAAAAGATGAAATCGGGTCCCTGGTCAATTCATTCAACAGGATGACCATGGACCTGAAAATCGGGAAGAACAAGCTTGATGAGGCCAACAGGGAACTCATTAACAGCAACGTTGAACTGGAACAACGAAGGCTTTACATGGAGATTGTCTTGGCCAATGTTGCCGCCGGCGTGGTATCCGCCGATGTCCATGGAAATATCCTTACTATAAACAAATCAGCCGAGCGGATGTTAGACATAAAAGCGGCTAAGATTATAGGAAGCAATTATACTCATATCCTTTCGGAAGATTACATCAAGGTAATTGACGGGTTCCTGAGAGATAAAGGCCTTTTTCGGAAAGGCTTTTTAAACAAACAAATCAGATTATCCGTGGCGGACAAAAGGCTGACTCTGCTTGTGTCTTTGAACGTACTCCGTGATGATAGAGGGAATTATATCGGCCTCGTTGCGGTCTTTGAAGATTTAAGCGAGATCGAAAAGGCCCAGCGCATGGCCGCATGGCGGGAAGTGGCAAGACGCATCGCGCACGAGGTCAAGAACCCTCTGACACCGATCCAGCTCTCTGCGCAGCGCCTTAATAAACGATATGGAAAGAAGCTTGCAAAAGAGGATGAAGGTGTATTTAAGGAATGCACCGAGATGATCATAAATCAGGTGGAGGAATTAAAGGGACTGGTGAATGAATTCTCGAAATTTGCCCGCATGCCCGCATCCAATCCGGTCCCGGCAAATATACGTGAGATTATCAAAGAATCCCTGAGCCTATATAGGGCGGCGCATAAAAATATAAAGCTCACCTTTAATGATTCAAATGAAGTTCCCGTTTTTAACTTAGACAGAGAGCAGATAAAGAGGGTGATGATCAATCTCTTAGACAACGCCATTGAGGCTATGAATGGTGAAGGAGAATTGGTCATAAATCTCAATTACGACAATCTCCTTCAGATGGTGAGAATAGAAGTCGCTGATAACGGGAGGGGCATCTCTGCGGAGCATAAAGCACGCCTTTTCGAGCCTTACTTTTCCACAAAAAGACAGGGCACGGGTCTGGGACTTGCTATTGCGAATACAATCATCACGGACCATAACGGATTTATCCGGGTTCAGGATAATCAACCGAAAGGAACTACGTTTATTATAGAACTCCCTGTGAGGGTGTAGTGGAACACGCAACACGTTAGATATGTTTGTATTCTTATACCATTTTATGTGGACACTTGTCTTCTTGTTGGTTATTCCGCTTCTTCCGCTTATAACAAAGAGGAAGCGGATTGCCGAAAGGCTGTCGTTGAGTTTACCCCCGGCCTCCCTTAAAGGAGAAAGTATCTGGATACATGCGCTCTCCGTGGGCGAGGTGATTTCAGCTCTGCCCTTAATAAAGGCCCTCAGTATTAAATATCCTGACAAAGGCATCGTTTTTACCGTGACCACTTCTAAGGGCATGGGGATTGCAAAAAGGGAATTGAAGGGCAACGTAAAAGCCTTACTACCCATGCCCATTGATTTCTGGTGGTGTATCCGTCGAATGGTGAATCATGTGAGGCCCTCTGCTTTTATTCTTATTGAAACGGATATATGGCCGGGGCTTATTGATTATCTTGGAAGAAGGGGAATAAAGAGCGTCCTGGTCAATGGCCGTGTTTCTCCACGGACTTTCAGGTCTTATCGCAGGTTTTCTATTTTCACCCGAATGATGCTTGAGCCGCTTGAGTCATGCTTGATGCAATCGGACCTGGACAGGGAAAGACTTCTTCAGGCCGGAATAGATCCCGACAGAGTGAGGACAGTGGGGAACATCAAGTATGACCGCGACTGGGTCCCCATGGCTAATGAAGAGCGTCAGAAGTTATTGCGCGCATTGAATCTTGGAGTCGAGGATATGATATGGGTGGCAGGGAGCACACACGCGGGTGAGGAGGAGGTCGTGCTAAGGACCTTTAAAAAACTTCGCCCGTCTTTTGCTCGCTTCCGCCTTATACTTGCCCCGAGAAAGATTGAAAGATCCGAAGACATTCTTGTGCAGGCCCGGGACATGGGGCTTGAGACTGTTTTGAAAACCGGGATTTCCAGGAGCAGGGATCCATATGATGTCATGATACTTGACACCTTGGGTGAACTCGGACGCATTTACGGGCTCAGCAAGGTGAGTTTTGTGGGAGGCAGTTTAGTACCCATTGGGGGACATAACCTGTTGGAGCCTGCCGGCTTTGGTTGTCCGGTTCTCTTTGGGCCTCACACTCATAATTTTGTTTTCATGTCCGAATCGTTGTTGGAGGCTGGTGGCGGATGGCGGGTCAAGGACGCAGAAGCGCTTTATGAGGCCATGAAAACACTCCTTAAGGATACGGAAAAGTGCAATGTCATGGGCAGGCTTGCAAAAGCATTTGTGGAGAAGAACCGTGGGGCACTGGAAAGGGTTATGTCATACATCGCAGAATGCATTTCCCGGAGCAGGGGAATCAGCCAATGAAAATTCTTGGTCCCCAATGGTCCCAATTTCACCAAAAAGAATCGCCCGGGCTATGGTCCCCGCTTCTAACTCTTTCTTCGATTTTATACGGCCTCGGTGTCCGGCTTCGGCTGTGGGCGTACGAATGCGGGCTTTTCAAAAGGGAATACCTCCCGGGTTTCGTGGTCAGTATCGGCAACATAACTGCCGGCGGAACGGGAAAGACGCCTGCAGTTGTGATGCTGGCACAGTGGGCCAGGAATGAAGGGCACCCGGTTGCCGTACTTTCAAGGGGGTATGGCGGGAAATACAGGACCAAAGTTTTAGAGGTATCCGACGGCAACCGCATCAAGGCCGGCCCCGAACAAGCCGGGGACGAGCCTTATCTTCTCGCAACAAGGCTTTCGGGTATTCCGGTCATTGTATCTAAAAAACGTTTTCTGGCAGGATTGTTTGCGCATGAAAGGCATGGATGCAACTTTTTTATTTTGGATGATGGTTTTCAACACCTGGAATTGAAACGGGACCTGAATCTGGCTCTTGTGGATGCCATAAATCCCCTTGGCAACGGCCATCTTCTGCCCCTTGGTCCCCTTAGAGAACCGGTTGATCAATTAGCCAGGGCGAATGCATACATTGTTACGCGCTGCAACGGCCCGAGTCCCGGGGAAATGGTGCCTGGTTTTCTGAAGGGAAAATTTTCTTCGCTTCCCGTTTTCTGCGCGGATCATGTGCCGGAAAGCGTCGTTTTTCCCCATTCATGCGAGGTTTATGTGCCTGAATTTTTGAAGGGAAAGCGCATATTGGCCTTTGCCGGTATAGCCGAACCGGAGAGCTTTAAGCAAACCTTAATGGGGCTGGGCGCAGATATTGCCTATTTCAGGAGATTCAGGGATCATTACCGGTTTAAGCGGGGTGATATCCATGCCTTGATTCAAATGAAGGAGAAGCAAGGCGCAGAATATGTCATCACCACGGAAAAGGACTGGGTGAGGGTTTCGCCCTTTGCGGCAGACCGCCCTGATATGGCGTATCTGAGTATTAATTTTGAACTCATGTCAGGCCAGGATGAGTTTTTCAGAATGATTAAAGATGGGATTAAGGGAAGTGTCTGAGCTGAAAGTGATAGGCAATAAAAAGATAGACAAATCAAAGGTTAGCCGTATCATGGTTCGTGCCACGAACTGGGTGGGGGACGCGATCATGACCCTTCCTGCCCTTGAGGCCTTAAGAGAGAATTTCCCTGACAGTTCAATAACGGTATTAGGAAAACCGTGGATGCTGCCGCTTCTCGAAAATCATCCTGCCGTGGACCGTGTTATTACATTGAGGAAGGAAGGACGTTATCTTGCGGACCTTGTTGAGGTGATCCGTGTTATCAGGGAGATCCGGAAACAGAAATTTGATCTGGCCGTCCTTTTTCAGAATGCTTTTGAAGCGGCGTTTTTGGCCTATTTAGGGGGGGCTGAATTCAGGCTCGGTTACAATACTGATGGCCGGGGATTTTTGCTTTCTCATGGGATCATCAGAAATGATGAGATTTTGAAGGTCCACCAGGTGGAATACTACCTTATCATCCTGCGCGCCATGAGCTGGAACGCAGCAAGCCGCGATCCATCACTCTATGTGGATAAAAAGTACATTGAGGACGCACGGCGCTTGATGGATTCAAATGGGATCAAAAAGGACGATTTCCTGATCGGGCTCAGCCCTGGCGCCATTTTTGGTGAGGCCAAACGATGGCCTTCGAAAAGATTTGCCAGGATAGGGGACTGGGCCGTTGAAAGGTGGGGTGCAAGGGTCGTGGTCATGGGAAGCGAAAAGGAAATGGATATTTGCAGGGGATTGAGTGATTTTATGGCAAACAGGCCAATCAACCTCTGCGGCCGGACTTCACTCGGTGAGGCCATGGGTGTGATCAGCCAGTGCCGGTTTTTTGTGACCAATGACTCAGGTCTTATGCACATGGCGGCTGCGCTAAATGTGCCCACTGTGGCAGTGTTTGGCTCAACAGACCCTGTGGCTACGGGACCGCGCGGACCAAATACCCGGATTGTCAAGCATGATATTGAATGCGCCCCTTGCCTGAAACCCACATGTCCCGAGGATTTTCGCTGTATGCTTTCCATTGAGCCTGAAGAGGTCTGGGATGAGATGGAGGATTTAAGGGAGGATGTAGGATGAAGATGCCTGCGGTTTTTATGGACAGGGATGGTACTATAAACGAGCAGAGGGGATATATTAATCATATCAGCCGTTTTTTTCTCCTCCCGGGCACTGCCGAGGCCATAAGACTTTTGAACAGTCACCAGTATCTTGCGATTATTGTATCCAATCAATCAGGGGTTGCCAGGGGATATTTTCCCCTGCAACTGGTTGAAGATGTGCATTTGCACATGAGGGAATTGCTTAAAAAGGAAGATGCCGTTATTGACGGGATTTTTTTCTGCCCACATTATCGGACGGGATCGGTGAGCGAATACACTGCTGACTGTAATTGCAGAAAGCCGCGGACAGGCCTGATAAAGAGTGCATGCGAGAGTTTTGACATTGACATGAGGAGTTCATATGTAATCGGCGATCGCATAACAGATATTGAACTGGCACACAGGGCTAACCTTAAAGGCATTCTGGTCAAGACCGGCTACGGGCTTGGAGATATCGAATATGTGCTTCCCCATTCGCCGTTTAAACCCGTACATATTGCAAAAGACCTCCTTCATGCGGTTCGATGGATTATAGAAGACAGATAATATTCTGGTGGGCACTACCCGCCAATTTAGAATGAAAACTCCTGAAAGTATTCTAATAATTAAATTGAGCGCCATCGGGGATGTGGTCCATACACTTCCTTTTTTAGATGTGCTTAGAAAGAACTTCCCTCATGCCCGCATTGACTGGCTCGTGGAAGAGCAGGCATCTCAGATCATAGCAGGACATCCGGACCTTGATCGGACTATTGTTTCCCAAAGAAAGTCGTGGAAAAGAAGACTGCTGAATGGCAAGACATGCATGCCGGTGATTCGAGAGGTGAAAGTATTTTTAAAGGAACTCAGGACATATGAATACGATCTGGTTATTGATCTTCAGGGTCTGCTCAAGAGCGGTGTTCTGGTCGGCCTTTCAAGGGGGAAGAGGAAGATAGGTATGGACGGCGCCAGGGAAGGGGGTTGGATTTTTTTAAATGAACGGTCTGTTCCCGTGGATTACGACCAGCATGCGATTGACCGTTACCTGAGAGTGGCCGGATATCTTGAGTGTGATTTTAGCTCGTGGAAAGGGGATATTCCTGTTTCAGAGTCTGATAAAAAATGGGTCAACAATCTTTTGAATGCCAAAGGGAATAATAAACGGCCTTTAGTGGCCATAAATCCAATGGCCAGATGGAAAACAAAACTCTGGGAGTCTGAGCGGTTTGCAGTACTTGCAGATAGAATCACCGATGAATTATCATGTAAAGTCATTTTCACCGGAAGCAGCATGGACAGGAATGTTATTGAAGATATTTCTAAGAAAATGAAGGTGCAACCTATGAATCTCGCGGGGCGGACCGGCTTGAAGCAGTTGGCCTATCTATTTACTAAGTGTGCGGCCCTTTTGACCACCGATACGGGACCCATGCACATCGGTGCGGCCATGGGATGCAGGGTGGTTGCTCTGTTCGGTCCTACAGCGCCCTGGCGGACAGGCCCCTATGGTCATTCACACAAGGTTATCAGGACGGATCTTGAGTGCAGTCCGTGCTTTAAAAAGAAGTGTAAAGACATTCATTGTATGAAAGATATAACAGTGGACAGGGTGTTCGAAGCTGTGAAGAATATGGTAATTGAAAGGAGTTAAAAATGGCCATAAGCAAAGAACTGTTGGACATACTTGCATGCCCGAAATGCAAAGGGGACATCTATCTTAACGATGCCGGCGACGGGCTTATTTGTGACAAGTGCAAATTACTTTATGAAATCAAGGACGATATCCCCATCATGCTTATAGATGAGGCAAAGCCGCTGAGTGAGTGATCGATATAGTCATTCTCCACTCACCCAAACCCTGGCATTCTAAAAAGAGTAAATTGTCAATTGAGGTTTTTAAGCGCGGGAAGATTATAGCGTTTTTGAATCTGGCTTTCGATTTTCGGAATCTCTAAAGGATCGAGATAGATCACCTTTGGTGCACTTTCGAACTCGATTTTATGAAACCCGTTTACAGGTGTTTCAAGTGCGCTTACCGCGTCTTCAAGCCTGCGTATGGTCTTATGATTGATTCGGGTTACTACCAGATTCGACAGCATTTCATAACCAACAGTATAGGATGTGGGCATGACACGGGAGAGGATAACAATTTTTTCCCTGTCTTCCACATCAATAAAATCCTGGTTTTTTGCGTAGTAAACAAGACTCGCAGGTGCTCTTACTGACCAGCTAGAGCCGAATTCCCTTAAATACGGCAGGGAAAGCTCTTGCAGGATCAGTCCCCCTAAGATGTAGTATCTTGGAGCAGTATCAATAAGATAGGGCGGTACCAGGTATGATTCGGATGGTCGATGGTCGGGAACGATATCAAGTGTCAGCATCTTTCCCGCACGGAAGATCTTAAAGGGAACAGTATCTCCAACATGGAACTTGCAGCGTGTCAAATGCGCAATTGATATCTTTCCATAACGGGGATGCTCATAATTACCGCGACTGTCGATGGGAAACCCCGCGATTTCCATTATAATGTCTCCCTCATGCAATCCACCTCTCTCAGCAGCGCTGCCCCTGGTTACCCCCTGAACGTAAACCCCACCAGTACTGGTGGTTATTCCTATGTACCGGCGTAACTGCGGGTCTTCTGCCGGAACAATACTGAAACCTGCCAATGGAAAACTGCGGTACTCTCCATTGGAAGCATCTTTTATAAAATGCTCAATTACCGGGGCCGCAATAACGTCAACTGTCTGTTCTTTGGAATTGTACCGCATCAGAAGACCCGTAAGTTTTCCATCTTTTACTACCGGCAGTGTGAGATTGTTGAAACGATACTGCAACGAACTATTCAGCCTGTAGGCTAAAAAGGCGTTCCCATATGGATACTGCGCCAGTTCAATCGAAGTGATGGGACCTTTACTTGCCGCTACGTTGCCGTTACGTTGCACCTGCCATACAGACAGATCATCTCCAAGTACCGCTCCGGTGTCAAGTTCCAGGGGATGCATATCCCCCAAAAAATGCTGGTCCGCGGGCTGAAGCAATGCCAGATTGGCCTCGTAATCAACTGCCACTACTCTTGCCGTGCTTTTCTCACGGGTGTCCGCCTTTTCCAGTTCAATATAGCGATGGTTGGCAACCAGTTGGGAAGTCACCAGGACTCGGCAACCTTTTATGATAACACCTATGGCCGAACTCGTAGAGGGTGATTTCTGTTGCCAGGGCCGGCGAAAACTGTAACCCTGCCGTGTAACGTTTACCCTGATAATCGAACGATTTGGGGCTAATGCTGCAATTCCGGCGGGTTCGGAAGGCGCCGGAACAACGCAGCCTTTGACCGCGAATAATAGTGGGCTTACTAATAAAGAAAGACACAGGAATTTCCGAATTTTAGATTTTTTTTCCATGCCTACACCTAATTTCTATTTAGCGAAACGTCCAGCCAATCCGCCGGAACAATGGAATCACCTAAGTATTCTTCCTTCAAAACGCCATATCCGCGAATAATGCGCTCCCTGGCTTCCTTTACGGCTTTTCTTTCCAGTACCACTGGCCGATGTTTTCCCAGGAGCCGTATTACATAGTAATCGGCAGGTTCCTTAAACGCCTCGGATACGTCTTCAAGTGTCCTGATATTTTTGTCGTTTATCTTTTGGACGATTGAATTGACGAAGCCGCGCAAATAGACATTGATTGGATCGGGGAGGATTTTGCTGAGGACCACTATTTCGGGCGTCTTGAGATAAAGTTCATTATTAATAAAATTGTAAGAATGATAGCGGATGTTGATGTCTTTGATGTTGCTTGACCTGAGAAAATTGTAAGAAAGAGGCTGGAAAATAAGGCCGCCAAAGACAACAAACCGTGGTTTAACATCATGGCGCCTGGCATGGATAAGATATGGCCATGGAGAAATTAGCGGGATTGTCACATCAATTTCATTGCGGTCGCGAATTATTTTCAGCCGGACGGAATCACCTTTATACTTCCGCTCAACAACCTCCTCCATGCGGACTCGTTCGTCACCCATTTTAACATATCCATTACTGAAAATGGGCAGGCCGTCAATGGCTAATAAAACGTCTCCCGGCCTGAGTATGCGGGAGGCAGGGGACGTCTTTAAAACACTACTTACTATTACCCCATAGTCACCCGGGGCAAGACCCATAGCACGGCGATATGCGTTATTTAAAAGCGGAAATTGACTGACAGAAAGATCAACATACCGATCGTACTGACCGTCCTTTATGTCTGTTAAAAATCGCTTGATCACGGGAACGGGGATCATATATCCCACGTTCTGGGCCACATTTCCGCTAAAGCCCTGGAATGCCACTCCTACGACCGAGTTATCCTGCAAAACCGGCCCCCCGCTGTTTCCGGGGTTAATTGCCGCATCGATCTGAATAGTCAGATGACTGTCCGCTGCGGAATGTGAGTACGTCCGGAAATCAATGCGTGAAACAATACCTCTTGTTACGGATAAGCGTCTGCCTCCAATGGGGTAGCCTAATACTGTTACGGTTGAATCCAGTGAAGGCATACCTCCTAATGATAAGGGCACCATGCCGTCAAAAAATGATTTGTCGGGTACTTCGAGCAAAGCCAGATCGCAGTCATGGGCAATGAACCTGACCTTAGCCTCATACATGCGGGAATCGTTTTCCTTTTGCACGGCAATAAACCGGGCGTTACTCGATATGTGGGCGTTTGTTACTATCCGTTTCCCGGAAATAAGAAAACCTGTGCCCACGCCTCTTGTTATCCTGCCGGGATTCCAGGGAACCGAATAGTCGGGAACCTGTGCAGTAACACTGATGCGCACGATACCTTTGCGTATACTTGCGATATCTTCAGACTTGTTTGACGCCCTCATATCCCCAGGCCGATGACAAAAAGAACACCATGACCATAATACTTAATAACACGTGCGTCCCGGATTTCATTATCCTCCTGTACTACTCAGGTTGTCAGGTTCACGGTTTTTTACGACTTTGTCAACCTTGATGAACTCGTAAAAAGTCCCAAAGTTCTCTTTTCCGTCATTCCCCGCACAAACCAGCGGTAAATCCAGTATTTTCAAAAACTTATGACTGACCTGGACCCCGGCTTTCGCCGGGGTGACGACTTTTTACGAGACCATCAAGAACCGTGGACCAAAGTCACCATTGTTTTATAAAAACTTTGTCTTCAATACCATCAGTCATTCAAGAGTATGACGGTTTTGCCGGAGAGGTGTGTAAGTATCAGGCCCTCTCGGCCGATTTTTTCGTCTGAAAGACGGGGAAGATATTTGTGGGTAACATGAATCCGGTTTGAGGTGCTTTCCGGAGAAAAGGAATCCTCTGTTTCTTCGGGCGGTTGACCAGTTTCATCTTCAAAAATATCTGTTACATAATCCATGACATTCCGGTCCAGCGTGATCAGGGGGCCATGATCTTGAAGGTATTCTCCGAAAAGACCTAACCATGCCTCAAAAACCTGTTCAAGGTAATGCCTGTCAAAAGATGAATGGATTTCAGACCGGGGAATATCCTCGAACATGCCTTTTGCCGGAGCCCCCTCTCCGAGGGCCTCTGCAAGGGGAGATCCCTGCAGTTTCACCTCGCTGAGCATCTTTTCTGCTTCCACCCTGTTTTCTTCAAATTCCCGGGCTAAGTGGATAATGAGATGCCATTTGAGTGCGTGGTTTTCCTGTGAAACCGGGGTGCTTTTTCCGGTTTTGCTTATCATTTGCCTTATTTCCCACGGATTATCCTCGGAGAGACCTGCTTCCCGGAACGCATTCAAAAAGGCAGTGTAGCCCTTATCCCGATTCTGCCTGATCCACAACCGGTACTCGGAGAGCAGCCTCTTAAAATCCCCTTCAGGCTTCAGGCTTTCGGCCGGGCGCACTATGCGGATGGATGAAGAGTCCTCACTCCCGGCCTCCGTCAGCGGGCTATCCATGAACCACGGTTGGCAGATCGTAAGCAGGTCGAAGACGGCGAGTATTTTTTTTGAATCCGGCCCAGTGATGCAGGTGTGCGGAAATAGAATAACCGGTAAATCAGTCAAATCGTGTTCTAATCCTCCTGAAGTTCCTTGATATTTTCATAAAAATCGAGTGATTCCGGGTTGCCCAGGGCGTCCCTGTTCAGGACCGCTTTCCCCTGTAATATGTTCGTGACCGCGCTCTCAACCTTCTTCATATTAAATGTATAGGGGATATCAGGCGTCTCAATGATTTTAGCAGGAACATGTCTGGGGGAAGCATTTGCACGAAGGGTC
The DNA here is from genome assembly GCA_019310785.1 of Deltaproteobacteria bacterium. Taxonomy (GTDB): domain Bacteria; phylum Desulfobacterota; class DSM-4660; order Desulfatiglandales; family Desulfatiglandaceae; genus JAIOSR01. Next base: position 23,583 of record JAFDDR010000033.1, on the reverse strand, counting down.
TTTTTAATCTTTCCTTTTAAGTCATCCGTCAATTCATATCCTTCAGCAAGTTTAACAAAAAGAATAATACGTTGATCCCCCTTCCAGTTTTGTCCTATCGCCAGGCTGTCAGCTATTTCTTCTAATTTTTCTACCTGATTATAGATTTCAGCCGTACCTATTCGAACTCCCGAGGGCTTTAATACAGCGTCGGAACGACCGCAGAAGGTTGCTCCCCCTGTTTCACTATTAATTACTATATAGTCGCCATGACGCCATACATTTGGATACACATCAAAGTAGGCATCATGATATCGTTTATTATCCGGATCATTCCAGAAGTAAAGAGGCATTGAAGGAGCAGGCGCTTCACAGACAAGTTCTCCCTCCTGGTCAAGTATAGGATCGCCTTTTTCATCATATACATTTATTTTCATGGCTAAACCGGGAGATTGCAATTCGCCGGCATATACAGGGCTTGTGGGGCTTCCGGTAAAAAAACAGCCGTTTATGTCCGTACCGCCGGCACTGGAATTGAACCAGAGGTCTTTCTTGATTTCCTGATAAACATACTCAAATCCTTCAGGCGAAAGAGGTGAACCGGTTTGCCATATCTCTTTTAATGATGACAGATCATAGTCCTTGCCGGGTTTGAGTCCCTGGCTTTTGATAAAGTTGATATAAGATGCGCTGGTTCCAAACATTGACACCTTTTCATCCTGAATTAACTTCCACACTGCACCCGTATCAGGATAATTGGGATTGCCATCATATAAAATAAGAGTATTCCCTGTGGCCAAAGAAGTCAGCATCCAGTTCCACATCATCCAGCTACAGGTTGTTATAAAGAACTGAACATCTTCTCTTTTCAAATCGGATTGAAGTATCAGTTCCTTCACTTGATTAAGGAGAATTCCTCCGGCCCCCTGAACCAGGCACTTCGGTTTGCCGGTCGTTCCTGAAGAGAACATAATAAATAGGGGATGATCAAATGGCAATTGCTCGAATTGAATTTCAAGCCCGCTTTCTTTAGACAGAAAATCTTCGAAATACGCAGAGTTCGGGATATTACTGATATCAGGTCTATCTTCCGTATAGGAGGCCACAATAACTTTTTCAACTGAAGGCATTCCCTTTGCAATCTCAGATGCATTAATAAGCGTATCGAAGGGCTTTGCTTTATAAAAATATCCATTAACAGTGAACAGTACTTTGGGCTCAATTTGACCGAAACGGTCTAATACCGCCCCTGAACCTATGTCAGTGGCACAGGAGGCCCATGTTGCGCCGATACTCGTAGCGGCAAGCATGGCAACAGCGGTCTCCATCATATTAGGCATGTAAGCAGCTACTCTATCTCCGGGGGCAACTCCCATCTCCCGAAGTGACCTTGCCAGACGCGCCACAGTGTCATAAAGCTCTGCATAGGTCATCCTGGCCGATTTCTGGGTTTCTCCCCTGAATATAAAGGCCACATGATCGTCTCTGTATCTTAAAAGATTCTCGGAAAAATTCAGCCTTGCCCCCTCGAACCATTTGGCGCCCGGCATCTTACCAAGATCATCTATTACGGTATCATAAGACTTGGAGTATTTTATGTCCGCATAGTCCCAAAAAGAGGCCCAAAATTCAGGTATATTTTCAACTGACCATTTGTAAAGAGGCCTGTATCCCTTAATGTCTGTCCCGTATTTCTCGTTGACAAATTGCATGAACTTGTAAATATTAGAGTTTTTAATCCTCTCTTCCGAAGGTTCCCACAATAATTTAGCCATTTTTTACCTCCTGAGATATGTGATGGGTTATATCTTTCCCTGTGAAAATTAGGGATGATTCTACAAGACGTAATAATATACATAGATTTTTTTTGGCGTCAACTCAAGATATTTTCAAAATAAAGTTGATTCACTTGAACCCAATATGGGCTTATCGCGGTAATTCGCAATAAGTCCGGGTAAATCAAATCTCTGCCATTCCACTGGATTCCCGCCTACGCGGGAATGACAGCCTCCTATCTTTGTTCGTCATTCCCGCGAAGGCGGGAATCCAGGATCCATTTCCGCGATATTATTGAGATGCTACCTTATTGCTCAATAAATGCTTGAAAAAAAGGAAATAAGTCAATAAGTTGTGGCATGTCACAAAATACTGTTTTTGGGTAGGGGCAGTCCTTGGCCTGCCCTATTGGGACGCTCTTACAACCTTGAACCATGAACCGTGAACCTGACAACCTGAGTTACCAGATTTCCATGGAAGAAGACATCAGAGACAAAGCGCGGTTGGACCACGAAGACATAGTTCGCCTGAATTTTATCAGGAAACCCGGCGTCTTTTTATACAGGCGACATTACCGCGCCGGACTGCGCTCGCACATAATGGAGGTACTGAATCCTGAGGATGTGGAAAGGGAAAAGGAGGGTGTCATAATAAATGGATTGAGGCATTTTCCCAAGGCCATTCCCTTAAAAATGTTGAGGGTCTTTAGAAAGAGATTCAATAACCTGAAATATGCCGAAGAGGAATTAAGAAACGTAAAGATATTGGAAAAATTTCTCAGGCCCGATTGCGTTGCAAGGTCCGATGAATTCTTAGTGCATTATGCGCGAAAAGATCAATACGAACTTATCATCTGCGGTCTTCAGGAATATGTGGAGGGCGAGATACTTGACCCCTGGAGCCACTTAGACAAAACCTACCTGGTCTCACTTTTGTCTCACATGGGTTTTGAAAGACATAATGACTCGGAGGCTATAGCTGACAGGTGGGTGGGCGGTATTCGTGAAAATGGCGTAAAATTAATAGAAAAACTAAAGCAAATGATCTTTCAGACAAATCGCGTCCCGGATCTTGCAGGTGTGGGGAACCTCATACTTACAAGATCCGGAAACATAAAGCTCGTGGATATCAACAATATTTCCAGGGTCTCGTTTGACCGCACAATTCCCATAGATGACAGGGGTTATCCCGTGTGCGACAAGTCCATCGAGGCCCTTTCCCTCCTGGAACGGAAACTGATCGGCAGGTCTTTAGACGGAAGGGACATTATCTATAATACATTCCTTGATCCTCTAAGGATGAAGGAAGTCAAGAAAATTGAAACAAGGTTCCACGCCCTTCTCACAGAAGATCGTGCAGCTTCCGGTGCAGGTCAGTATATTCATCGATCTTGAAACAGAACCTGAGGTCGAGGAATCGTTCCCGGAGCGCCTTGACCTTATCAATGACATTGCTATGGTTCGTTACCACGTCATGAATCAACCCTGCCAGGGCGCGGAAATCAGCTTCTTCCATTCCGAAGCGGGTCATCTCCGATACGCCCATCCTCAGTGCGCCTGACGCGGTAAAGCTTTCCTCGTCCGTGCTCGCCTGGTAGTTGCAGATGATGTTGTTAGCTTCCAGCCTGCCGGCTATTTCAGGTCCGCTGCCGTAGCCCACATCCACCACCACTTGATGAGTTTCGGTAAAATCTATAGCGGGATCACCGGCCACATTCAGTCCTGAATCGCTTAATGCACGGGCAAAGGCCTTTGCATTGGCTATTACCTTTGGCTGGTATTCTCCCTTGAAATGATTCATTTCGTATGCGGCCATGAGCAGGCCCAACAGCGTTCCAGGGTGGTGATTGGACACGGATCCGGGAAAGGCCCGGCGTTCTAATGCTTCCCAGAGTTCGTAACGCTCTTCGTGCTCCTGAAAACGGCTGCCCACAACGCCACGCTGAGTACCGAAGAAGGTCTTGTGGGTGGATCCTGTGACAAGGTCGGCCCCCTCCGCAAACGGCTCCTGGAAGTGTGGTCCAATGAGTCCTAACACATGGGCCATGTCGTACATCATCACCGCGTCTATACCCTGGGCGTCAAGGAACCGGCGAATCTCGGTCACAGGTTCCTTGTGCAGTACCATGCTCTTACCAAAAATGATAAATTCCGGACGATACTCGTCTATCAATTTCAGGGTGGCCGGGACATCCATTTTAAAAGGATTTTCAACCAGAACCGGGAAGTTTACCACGGCAGGCCTCTCCGTGCGGGGGTCCCTGGCAACGTAGTCTTTAAGCGCGCCCATTGGCTGGGCGCTCAAGTGACCGCCCTTGCCGATATGGTTGTTCATCACCTGGCGAATTCGTCGCGGCTCGCGCTTGCGGTCGCCGCGATTGATGTAGTCCACCATGGCGCTGAAAACGGCGGTATTGGCCATCTGCCCGCTGATGAGGCGGGTTTCCACGTATTCGCAACATAAAAATTCCCGTATCTCCTGCTCAAGCATTAGCTCCACCTGGCCGATAAATTCGGTACCCTGGTAGTAAAAAATGTCGGCGTCGTAAAAAGCCTTTGACTTCTTGTGTTCTGCATATCGGAATGCCGGATCCATCACGGAAAGAAGCCGTACCAGTGGCGACATGGTCATCTCAGAGGGGATAAGGTTTATACACTCGTGCTGCCTCCAAATTGTGTTTTCTATTGTCTTTTCAAGGAGCCTGCGGACCTTAGCGGGCGAATCACCTCTCGGTATTTCCTTATCCTCTAACCGGTGATCATAGATGATGGGCCGGGAATAAGGGGGGGCATCGGTGCGCATGTGGAATGGCACCACAAGGGCATCAACCGACTTTCCGCGGATATCTATGGTAATCTCGTCTCCCTCGATAATGTCGCTGTCAATGTAGCCAAAGCAGATTGACCGCAATTGATGCTCATCGGTCTGGGCCGATTTCAGTCCTTCTCCCTCAACGGTCCACGTGGGGACCATGGTGCCGCTGGTGACATAGCCCACGTGCTTTTCGCCCTTGAAGACCCTGGCGCCGTCACGGGCGATTCCGCGGCCCGAAACGGCAATCGACTTGGTTATGCGCGGCAGGTTATGGATAAGGGAGTAGTCGCGCGAAAGTATCTTCTTGAAAGCCTCCTGCTGCTTTCTAAGCGCTGCGCTGCCATAGAAATCCTTTTTCAAGGGCGAAAAACTCACTGCAAATTTTGATAAGGGGCAGGACATAATGGGAATTTCCTTGCCATCAGGGTCATCACCCAGTTCATGGCCATAGAGGGGGAGGCCTGCCTCAAGGCGAAGGGTATCCCTCGCTCCAAGACCGATAGGCGTGGCTCCCTTTTCCACAAGCTTGTCCCACAGCTTTGGTCCGTCTTCCCGGCCAACAAAAAGTTCAAAGCACAGGGGCTCCCCGGTGTAGCCGGTACGGGCTACTTTCACCTCGGCACCCGATATCGTGGCTATACTTACCGAATTTCGCACTGGTTCCGGAAGTTGTCCGGAATCAATGATCTCTTCCATCAGGTGGCGGGACATGGGACCCTGAACCGCTAACATGGCGATTTCATTGGACCGGTCCGTGAGGTCAACGTCGTCAAAATCCTTTAAAAGTGTTTGCAAATGGTCCCAGTCCTTGTCTAAGTTGGCGGCATTTACCACAAGTTGGTATTCATTCGCGACAAAACGGTAGAGATATGCATCATCAACGGCCCCGCCGGTTTCGGTGGGGATGAAAGTGTACTGGGAACCCGTCACCCTTATGTCAAGGGCCTCGGCATTATTGCTCAAGACGTGTTGAAGAAATCTGAGTGCACCTTTCCCCCTCACAATGAAACGTCCCATGTGAGAGACGTCAAAAAGTCCGGCCCCCTTGCGGGTGGCCAGATGTTCTTGCACAATGCCCGTAGGGTAGAAAATGGGCATGTCCCAGCCAACGAATTCCACCATCTTGGCCCCTAAGGCCACGTGCCTGTCATGGAAAACGGTCTGTTGAAGTTCAGCCATGAGATTAATAATTTCCTCCTTGTTGTCCCTGGAAGGGGGGAATCACGCTAAAATTAAACAAGAGTTTCTGATATCAGGCTTGAGGGCTTTCGTCAACATAAGAAGGAATTTCAACATGGAAACGTCAAAGGCATGTTTAATCCGATACAAAATCCCCCTAAATTCCCCTTACAAAAGGGGGAAGTTAATATCCCCCCCCTTACAAAAGAGGGCCGTTAAGGTTCTCCCCTTTTTTAAAAAAAAGGGGGGGTAGGGGGAATTTTAAATACACCGATTATTGTTGTAAAATTACAATCTTAACTTGCAGTTTGACTTAGCCCTGGGCAATTCAATATGGAATTTGCATTAACATGTGGTATGTGATAAAGGCATTAAGGTTTTAGGCAAAAGGAAATCTACATGCACCAGCGATTATGGATTAGCGCCGATAATTATTGAGCTATTACATATAAACACATTAAGGAGAAAATGCACATGAAAGAAATCGATGAACTGAACTTACCAGACGACATCCGCTATGCAGAAGACCATGAATGGGCAAGGCTCGAGGGGAACAAGGTAACGGTCGGGCTTGACGACTATGCCCAGGACCAGTTGGGGGACATTGTTTTCGTTGAATTTCCCAAGGTGGGAGACATCTTTAAGAAGGGCGAGGAATTTACCACCGTGGAGTCGGTAAAGGCGGTTTGCGAATGCTACCTCCCTGTGGGCGGAGAGATTATCGCCGTGAACAGTGAGCTTGAAGAATCCCCTGAACTGATGAATGAAAGCCCCTATGACAAGGGATGGATGGTTGAGGTAACTCCCGCTGATCCTTCTGAAATGGACAGCCTTATGACAAATGTCCAGTGCCTGGAGAAGCTGAAAGGAGCAAAGTGAATGCAATACCTGCCACATACTGCCGAAGACATAATTGAAATGCTCCAGGCCGTGGGTGTTGAGCACTTAGACGACTTGTTTAAAACGGTCCCGAAAGAATGTCGCTTCAAGGAGGGGCTTAATCTGCCTGAGGCATTGACCGAATGGGAATTGGACGATCATATGGCGGCACTTTCCGGTGAAATGGCCGTTTCCCCGGAGTACAAGGTATTTATGGGAGCCGGCAGTTATGAGCATTTTATTCCGGCGTCCGTATCTTACCTCCTTGGCCGCTCCGAGTTTGTGACTTCCTATACACCTTACCAGCCGGAAATGAGCCAGGGAACCCTTCAGGCCATTTACGAGTACCAGACCCTTGCTGCAAGGCTCCTCGGTATGGAAGTGGCCACCGCATCCCACTATGACGGGGCAACGGCCCTTGCAGAATCTCTGCTCATGGCCGTTCGTGTAACCGGACGGGCAAAAGTGGCAATTTCATCCCTGATTCATCCCCTTTATCGCCGGGTGGTCCGGACCTATTTTGAGCCCACAGGGTATGAAGTCCTGGAACTGCCGTATTCAAATACCGGCCTGACCGATCTTTCCGTGCTTGATGAAATGGATGGTCTTGCTGCCGTTGCAATTCAGTCTCCCAATTTTTTCGGCTGCATTGAGGACCTTAAGGGTGCCGGGGAAAAGGCCCATGATAAAGATGCGCTTTTTGTTGTATCGTTTACTGAGGCACTTGCTTACGGGATTCTGAAAAACCCGGGAAGCTTGGGGGCCGATATTGTGTGCGGTGAGGGCCAGAGTCTTGGTATTCCCCGTTCCTTTGGCGGACCCGCGCTCGGTATGCTCGCAAGCAACAAAAAACTCATGCGTAAATTACCGGGCCGTCTTGTGGGCCGGACCAAGGACCTGGACGGCAGAAGGGGCTTTGTGTTGACCCTTGCAACAAGGGAACAGCATATCCGGCGGGAAAAGGCCACTTCCAATATCTGTACCAACAACAGCCTCTGTGCATTGGCCGCCGCCATGTACATGGCCTCGGTCGGAGGAAGCGGGATAAAGGAACTTGCCCGTCTCAACCATGACAAGGCAGAGTACCTAAAAGCCCAACTTAAAAAGGAAGGGCTTACCATAAGTTTTGACAATCCCACGTTCAATGAATTCGTGGTGGAATTCCCGCCGGGCTTTGAGGCCACATACGTACGCCTCTTCGAGCAAAAGATAGTGCCGGGCCTTTCCTTGGCTCCCTACTATCCTGAACTTGCCAACCACTATCTTTTGTGTGTGACAGAGACCAGGTCCAGGGAGGAAATGGATGCCCTGGTAAGGGAGGTCAAATCATGACGGAATCTTTGGGCACAACAGGTCTGATCTTAAACGAGCCTTTGCTCTGGGAAAAGGGGAAAAAGGGGAGAAGCGGTTTTTCCCTTCCCCGGTGTGACGTTGAATCTTTCCCCTTAGCCCAGGAACTCACAGGAGAAGGCCCCGATTTTCCCGATTTGAGCGAGGTTGATGTGGTGCGCCACTACACCCGGCTGTCCCAGTGGAATTTCGGGGTGGATACCGGCATGTACCCCCTTGGTTCATGCACCATGAAGTACAATCCCAAAACCAATGAAAAGCAGGCAGGCCTGCCCGGACTTGCCGGGGCACATCCTCTGCTTCCTGCCGGTCTGAGCCAGGGAATTCTCAGGATGATGTTTGAACTTGAGCTGTATCTTACCGAAATCACCGGTATGGATGCGACCACGCTTCAGCCCGCGGCGGGCGCACACGGCGAGCTTGCCGGAATGCTCCTTATTCACGGATTTCACAAGAGAAATGGAATGCAGAGGTCAAAAATTATAGTCCCTGATACGGCACACGGAACAAACCCGGCCAGTGTAGCCTTATGCGGTTACCGTCCGATACCTGTAGAATCCAATGAACAGGGAATCCTCTCAGTTGAGGCCATTCATGATGTAATGGACAATGATACAGCGGGAATCATGATAACCAACCCCAATACCTTAGGTCTTTTCGAGGAAAATATTCAAAAAATCGCCGAAGTTGTCCATAACAAGGGGGGCATGGTATATTGTGACGGCGCAAACATGAATGCGGTCATGGGCGTGGTTAAGATGGGCACAATCGGGGTTGACGTGATGCATCTGAACCTTCATAAGACCTTTTCCACGCCCCACGGGGGAGGAGGACCCGGCTCGGGGCCGGTGTGCGTGAAAAAACACCTTGAACCGTTTCTGCCTGTTCCCCGCGTAGTAGAGGAAAACGGAAAGTACGTTCTTTCCGAAGATTACCCGGAATCTATCGGCAAACTACAGGCATTCCAGGGAAACGTGGGTGTCATGATAAAGGCATACAGCTATATTCGGTCCATGGGACCGGAGAACCTGAAAAAGGCCAGCCAGCTTGCCGTGCTGAACGCAAACTACATGAAGGAAAAGTTAAAGGGGACACTGCATCTTGCCTATGACAGGCCCTGCATGCACGAATGCGTTTTTTCCGATAAGCACCAGATAGACGACCATATCACTACCCTGGATATGGCCAAGCGACTTATGGATTACGGATTTCATCCGCCCACCGTTTACTTCCCGCTCGTAGTGGACGGCGCCATTATGGTGGAGCCTACGGAGACGGAGTCCAAAGAGGATCTGGACCAATACATCGAGGCATTCAAGGCCATCGTGAATGAGGCCAGAGATGACCCTGACCTGCTTCATGGAGCCCCGAAAAAGTGCAAGGTAAAAAGGCTGGATGAGACCTTAGCGGCCCGGAAACCTTGTCTTGCGGGTTAAAAAAAAGGTTTAGCGGTTCACAGTTCACGGTTCCGGGTTGAAGAACTCTAAAGTGGCGCATATCAATAGCTCCTAACCTTTGAACCTTTGAACCCTGAACCTTGAACCTGAGCAGAGCAATGGAATAACTTATGGAAATCGTCATTGTCGGACTTGGCTCGGGCGGGCTTTATGCCTCAAAGAGCGCTCTTGGGTTTAACCGAAAATGTCACGTTACGATCATTGAGAAGCGGGACTTTGATCAGTTCTCACCCTGCGGCCTTCCCTATGTAATAGAGGGGACGGTCAAAGACTTCGAGGCCCTGAAGTACGATGTTCCTGAAATGTCCTCCAAACTGACCAAGCTTATTAATCATGAAGTGGTTTCCGTTAATAATGAAAAGAAGATCGTGCAAGTATGATTCACTGATACTTGCGACCGGCGCATCCCCTGTTAATCTGCCGGTCCCCGGCGCGAAAGAACTTGTGGGCAAAGGGGTCCATTTTGTATCGGATATAGAAAATGCAGGGGCCCTTCTCGATGCCGCTAAATCATCCGTCAAGAAAAGCGCCGTAATTGTTGGCGGCGGGGCAACCGGTCTGGAAGTAGCCGTGGGGCTGAAGAAACTGGGGGTTGACGTGGCAGTGACAAAGAGGACCCCACACCCGTTCCCACGAAATCTGGACCCGACAATGGGAAAGATCATTGTTGAACACCTGGAAAAATTAGGCATACGGGTCCTGTTTGGCAAGGGCATAGACCGCATCAATGGTACTCAGAAAGTGGAATCCGTGAAGGTCGCAGAAGAAACCATTGAATGCGACATAGTGGTTATGGCCGTTGGAATGCGCGGGAACACCAAATTAGCTGAAAGCATAGGCGCAAAGATTGAAAAAGGACTGGTCCTCGTAAATAACCGGATGGAAACAACCGTCAAAGATGTGTATGCGGTCGGGGACCTTGTACGAACCTATTCCCGCATAGACGGCACACCCATTACAATGCAGCTTGCCACTTCAGCCTATCGCCAGGGCATGACCGCCGGGATAAATGCGGCAGGGGGAAACACCCCTTATCCCGGGGCTCTCAACACGTTTCTTGTGTGCGTGGGCGGACTGGAAATTGCCTCAACAGGATATTTTTTGGACATGGCCAAAGGCCTGGGTTATGATGCGAAGGCCGTTTCAACCAGGCGGGAAGTAAAGCCCCATTACATGCCGGGTGCAAAAGAGATAAACCTGCGGGTGATCGTGGGTGCAAAGGACGGAAAGATATTGGGGGCCCAGGCCGTGGGTGAACAAGGGGCAGGGTGGCGAATAAACCTGCTTGCCCTTGCCATACACGGCAATATGACCCTCTATGATCTCATGGATGCCGAGCTTTCCTATAATCCCCCCATATCCCAGATGTATGATCCCATCTCCCAGGTTGCTGAGATTGGTCTCAAAAGACTGAGGCTTGGGCCTAAAAAATGCGATAAGGTCTTTTTTTGTAAGTGATCAAGACCCTATGACATGACTACTTGTTTTGGGACGAAGCCCTCGACTTTTCATGGATAATCTCAATTGACTACACACAAAAATAATCCGGAGACGCAGCTTAAACAAAACCAATGGCTCTTGGTTGAACTTCCTGCCATGGAGTACACCAAGGCGTGGGATTTGCAGAATAGGCTTGTTGGTGCCAGAAAAGACGGGATGATTGACAAGGATATTGTCCTGTTGCTGGAACACCCCCCTGTTTTTACTTTAGGCCGCAGGGGCGGTTTGGAAAATCTCACAGTGTCCGAGGATTTCCTTAAGAAGGCGGGCATCCCGGTTATCCATGTGGAGCGGGGCGGGGACATAACCTTTCACGGACCAGGCCAGATCGTGATGTATCCCATCATAGATCTCAGGGCGGCCAGGCTGGGGGTGATCGATTATGTGGGACTGCTTGAAGAAGTCATGATCCGGACTGCCGCGGACTGGGGAATTGAGGCCGGAAGAAATCCCCTGAACAGAGGCGTATGGGTCGGCAACAATAAATTGGGTAGCATCGGGATTGCAATTCGAAGGGGAATCTCCTTTCATGGCATGGCATTTAATGTCAATCTCTCTTTGGAGCCCTTTGGCTGGATAAATCCCTGCGGTCTTCATAATATCGGGATAACATCCATGGAAAAGGAACTCTCACGCAAGTTATCAATGGATAAGGTATGCGAGGCCATAAAACGTCACGTTGAAGCGGTCTTTTCTGTTGAGCTTGTTATGACAGACCTTACCCAAATCCTCTCCCCCTAACCCTTTCCCCTCCCCATATCGCGCGTTTGCTTTTTGGCCCCGTGAAACTTCACGCAGCGCACAATCCAGTCACAATATGTCTGCAAATCCTAACCGGTGATCGGGTCTGAATTTCGGCTTGCCTGTTTCCTTGCTATTTTGATATAATTAAACAACATGGAAAAAGCAAGGGTAAATCTTGCAGGTTTACCCATTTGATGACAATGTAAGCCAATTAATCCTTTGAGGCTGGAGAAAAATGATTTATCAAAATGAGATAATAGAAAAAATAAAAAATAAATATCCATATTTATCGTCTCAATTTGGCATTAGAAAAATTGGTCTATTCGGATCGATTACTAAAGGAACGCAAAAAGAGGATAGTGATATTGATTTAATAGTGGACTTTAACAGGCCCATTGGCTTGAAATTTATCACTCTTGTTGAATACTTAGAAAAAATATTGGGTAAACGAGTTGATATTATTACAAGAGGTGGTTTAGAAAACATTCGCCTTTCCCGTGTATCAGAAGATATAAAAAGGAATATTATTTATGTCTAAAAGGTCAGACATGGACTTGATAGATGATATCTTGATTTGTATAGAAAAAATTGAATTATATATTAAAGACATTGACTATGACAAATTTACCGATGATGCAAAAACACAAGATGCTGTTGTCAGAAATATTGAGGTTATCGGGGAAGCAGTAAAAAAGCTTTCAGAGGAGATAAGATCAGAATATTCAAGTATTCCTTGGAAAGCCATCGCTGGAACACGAGATAGATTGATTCATGGATATTTTGGAGTAAATATTGACGTTGTATGGGATATAGCCACTAAAGATCTTTCTGAAATAAAAGGAGAAATTCAAAGGATAAAAACATGATCGGCTAACAATGGGGTCAAGTATACCGCCAACAGCGAGGCGGTTTTTCAAACACTCTGCCCCGCATAAAATTGAGCGCTATGACATCCACATTGTAAGCTAAAACAGTTTAATGGAGAAAAGATGAAAAAAATATTTGATGGTCAAAAAAAGGCAAAATTAGGTACTGAAAAGAGGCCCGCTGTTGTTAATGTACAAACCGAAGTAAGATTGAAAGAAGTAGTATCAATATTTGAAGGAAACGGTTGGAAATTTACAATTGGATTGGACCCGGATAAACCGGAGGATATTACCGATTTAGAAGTATTGTTAAATCCACCAGAAACCAAGATAGCCGAAAAGAAAATTGGGCGCAATGAGCTCTGCCCGTGCGGAAGCGGGAAAAAGTATAAAAAATGTTGTGGCAAATTGGGTTAATTTAAATTCCAAATACTGTGAAGGGGGTCGGGCCGCGCTAACTATCTGAAACCATTAATGAACAAACGTAAAAACACCCCTATTTAGGCCCTATATCGGCCTTTTGGTCTTGCCCCCTAAAAGTGGAAAATAAATTAAGCTTGAATTAGGGATTATTCATATTGGTGAGGGGAAAGCCCCCCACTAATTGATAACCAATAACCATTACTGTATTAGGTGGAAATTTTGAGCCGAACTGTAACACAGCCATCGGGTCAAAGACTAATTTTTGAGATGGGTTCAATAAAAAGAGGAGATGATATGTTAGGACTAATTGCAAATATTCCCGTTCAGGAAGGCAAGGTAGAAGAGGCGATCGAGATGTTCAGGGGATTGATGGTCAAGGTTGCCGAAGAGGAGGGCACGCTGAGCTACACGCTTAACCGTTCCAACAAGGATACGAATACACTGGTGGTGATGGAGCGCTACAAGGACAAGGCCGCCCTGGATTTCCATTCTTCAACCCCGCACTTTAAGGAGTTTTCATCCAGACTGCCCGCTGTTCTTGCCGGAAAACCGGAGATCAATGTTATTGAAGAGGTACTCTCCATTTGAGTTCCCTGGCTATTTGCATTGAAAGAGAAAATAAGAAGAGCATCCGGGTTTGATACTCCAAACCGGGGATAAAGGCGATTGGCGTCTGGATTTGTGGCGAAAGAATAGGGTTCACGTATAGGGGACTTCCTGCCTCGCCGTAGCTTTTGACGAAGGGCAGTACCCCATAAGCCCTTCGGCCTTGAGCTCAGAGCCGAAAGGTTCACGCCCATGCCGGGCGTACACCCGGGACTGCATCGGACAGTGAAAACCTTTCAGTTTCCTCTGCCGGTTATGCTGGGCGTAATAATTTTTGCAGGTAGTGGTTTAATGATGAATCATCACCAGTTACAGAAAACACAACAGCGAAAACCCGCATGGCTCAAGCGGACACTTCCAAAAGGGTCCGAGTATGAAAAGGTTCGGGCAGTGCTTGGAAGGGGCAAATTGCACAGCGTGTGTCAGGAAGCCAAATGCCCCAACATCTGGGAATGCTTTTCACAGGAGACAGCGACCTTTCTTATTTTGGGGGATCGTTGTACGCGCAATTGCCGCTTCTGTGCCATTGCCCATGGACCGTCGGGCCCGCCCGATCCCGAAGAACCTGCCAGGGTAGCAGAAGCAGCAACGAGCATGGGATTGAGCTATGTGATCATCACATCTGTTACGCGGGATGATCTTCCCGACGGGGGTGCCGGACTTTTTTCGGAAACGATCAAAGAGATCCGCAAGAGAATGCCGGATGCCCTTGTTGAGATTTTGATACCGGATTTTCAGGCAAATACGGACGCTCTGCAAGCGGTGCTTAATGCGGGTCCGAATGTTCTGAACCACAATCTTGAAACCGTTCCAAGGCTTTATCCCATTGCACGACCGGAAGCAGTTTACGGCCGTTCACTCAATGTTCTGAAAAATACCCGCGCCTATGCCCCTGATATTCCCACCAAGTCAGGCATTATGTTAGGCCTGGGGGAGTCTCCCGAAGAAGTAGAAATAACGCTTAAGGATCTTCTTGGGGTGGGCTGCAACATCCTTACGCTGGGTCAGTATCTCCAGCCCTCAAAGAAACACCTGCCGGTCGAGCAGTTTATTCATCCTTTGGAATTTGAAAGGTGGAGGGAGAAGGCCCTTGAAATGGGCTTTTCCCAGGTGGCAAGCGGCCCGTTTGTGAGGAGTTCTTATCATGCAAAGGAGCTTTTTCAGTCCGTAAGATCTTGAATCCATAGCTGCACAAAAGTGATCCCTCTGTGATCCTATGTTTTCGATCTGCAAAGCGCTTGACATCCCTGACTCCAAAATATAAAAATATCTTATTACGCCTGGGTGGCGGAATTGGTAGACGCAAGGGACTTAAAATCCCTCGGAGCTTAGTCTCTGTACGAGTTCGATTCTCGTCCCAGGCACCAGAAGAACCAAGGGGTTAGGCATTATTGGCTAACCTTTTTTTTGTACAGGCACCATCTTTTCTGCATTTGCGGAGGCGACCCTGAAAGGGGTCGGAAGTTTTGATTTCGAGGAGGTTGACTGATGGAATATTTGAATATGGTCAATATCGTGACCGTTGTTGTTGTGCTGTTGATGATCGGTTGCCTAACAAAACTCTTCACCGGTGATATCGGAAGCAACAAAACCTTCTATATCATCGCGTTGATTGTCCTGGGAATTGGCCTGTATCTGTGGCGAAGCGATTTTGCTGCCGAGTTTATTTCCGACATCTCTGGAGTCGTAAAATAACACACGATCCCACTACCCAAGGGTGTCCCTCAAAATGGTTAAAGTCCAAGCTTGAGAGTGGTGTTTAACTTTTTTCAATTACATAAATTAATGTCACAAATTAAAGGCATAATCACCTCCCCCCTTTTGTAAAGGGGAACTTTCTGGACCCCCCAATTTTTTTTAAAGGGGCAAGGGGGGGATTTTATTCGTCGAATATTTTGATAAGATTTTTGACGCAAATCGCGGTTCTAAACCAAAACCCATTTTGGACAAGAGTGACAAACGATAAAATAAAAAGGAGGAACAACCAATGACTGAGAAGCAGTGGGATAGCCCACCGGAAATGCAGATTGATTCACAAAAGACGTATCGGACAAAAATTGAAACAAGCAGGGGCGATATTGAGCTGGAACTCTATGCGGAATATGCGCCTAAAACGGTCAACAATTTTGTCTTTCTGGCAAAAGAGGGCTTCTATGATGGGATGATTTTTCATCGCGTGATAAGCGATTTTATGGTTCAGGGTGGTGATCCCACGGGTACGGGAAGAGGGGGCCCCGGTTATAAATTTGGGGATGAGTTTGAGGGGAATCCGCTCAGGCACGAGGCTAAAGTAATCTCCATGGCGAACGCGGGGCCTAACACCAACGGGAGTCAGTTTTTTATTACGCATTCACCTCAGCCGCACCTGGATGGCATGCACACGGTGTTCGGCAAGGTAGTCGATGGAAAGGAGATTGTGGACGCCATTCAGCAAGGGGATAGCATGGTGAAGGTAATCGTGAGTGAGGGATGAGCGCGGGGCGGCTTTTACCGGGTTATCAAATATGAATGAAAAACATGCAAGTAAGATAGCCGAAGAACTGAATCTCGGTCTTCGACAAGTAAAGGCCACAGCCCGGTTACTAAAAGAGGGTGACACGGTCCCCTTTATAGCCCGTTATAGAAAAGAGGTTACCGATTCTCTGAATGAGGTAGCCATAACCGGGATCCGTGATAAAATAGCTCGACTGGAAGCACTGGACAACCGAAGAGAGAGCATATTGAAATCGCTCCATGAACGGGACCTGCTCACCGACGATCTAAAGGAAAAGATTGCTTCCGCCGAGACCATGACCACCTTGGAAGATATCTATCTTCCGCACAGGCCCAAACGTCGTACGCGGGCCATAGTGGCTAAGGAAAAGGGGCTTGAACCATTAGCAAAACTCATTTTTGCTCAGAAGGATGAAACTGATCCGGGAAAAGAGGCGTCAGCCTATCTTGACACTGAAAAGGGAGTTGAAAAAGTAGAGGATGCGCTCGCCGGCAGCCGGGACATAATAGCCGAATGGGTAAATGAAGATCAGGGGGCTCGCAAAATTATGCGGGCCCTCTATACACAAAAAGGGGTCTTACGCTCCAGAGTAATTCCGGGCAAAGAGGAGGAAGGTGCAAAATTCAAGGATTATTTCGACTGGGAAGAGCCTGTGCCCGAAGCACCATCTCACAGGGTACTTGCAATGCGCCGGGGAGAGAAGGAGGGTTTCCTCGATCTTCGAATAAATCCCCCTCAGGACAAAGCCCTGGCGCTTTTGGAGGCCATGTTTGTTAAGGGTGAAGGGGCAGCCTCAGAGGAGGTCAAGGAAGCGGTGCACGACTGCTACAAAAGGCTCCTTTCTGTTTCAATGGAAACAGAGGTCAGGCTTGAGACCAAAAAAGGTGCCGACAGGGAAGCAATCAAGATATTTACGGATAATCTCAGGGAACTTCTTCTGGAACCACCCCTCGGCCAAAAAAGTGTCATGGCCATAGATCCGGGGATTCGCACGGGCTGTAAGATTGTCTGTCTTAATCCCCAGGGCAAACTTCTCAAAACGGACACCATCTATCTTTTTAAGTCGGAAAACTCTAAATTATCCTCTGCAAAAACGTTAAAGGAATTAGTGAATACATATAAAGTGGAGGCTATTGCAATAGGGAACGGCACCGGTGGAAGGGAAACCGAGGCTTTTACTAATGAACTTCCTTTTTCGAATGACATACCGGTGATAATGGTCAATGAGAGCGGTGCATCCATCTATTCCGCCTCTGAAGCGGCAAGGGAGGAGTTCCCCGATTTGGACGTGACCTATAGAGGTGCGGTATCCATTGGGAGGCGACTCATGGACCCCTTGGCCGAGTTGGTAAAAATCGATCCCAAATCCATTGGTGTAGGGCAATATCAGCATGACGTGAACCCCCTGGGCCTCAAAAGAAGCATGGATGACGTGGTGACGAGTTGTGTCAATGCAGTGGGGGTAGATGTCAATACCGCAAGTCAGCAGCTTCTCACCTATGTCTCAGGTCTCGGAACACAGTTGGCCAAAAATATCGTAACATACAGGGATGAGAACGGGTCAATCTCTTCCAGGAAAGAACTTAATAAGGTCCCTCGTCTTGGCCCCAAGGCCTTTGAACAGGCAGCCGGTTTTCTTAGAATAAGGGGTGGGGATAACCCCCTTGATTCCAGCGCCGTCCATCCCGAATCCTATGTCATTGTGGAGGCCATGGCCAAAGATATAGGCTTGAAGGTAACCGATCTCCTTGAAAGTGACGTTCTAAGGAAAAAAATCGATCTGAATAAATACGCGACAGACATGGTGGGCATGCCCACCCTTACCGATATTCTCGCCGAACTTGCCAAACCCGGTCGCGATCCCCGTGATCGGTTCGAGGTTTTCAAATTCAAGCAGGGAATTGAGAAGATTGAGCATGTCCAACCCGGCATGAGCCTGCCCGGCGTTGTAACCAATGTCACGGCCTTTGGCGCTTTTGTTGACGTAGGCGTTCATCAGGATGGGCTGGTACATATCAGCCAATTGGCGAACCGGTTTATCAAGGACCCCAACGAAGTGGTAAAGGTACATCAGCATGTAACGGTTGAGGTCTTAGGCGTAGACCTGGAAAGAAAACGAATCTCTTTATCCATGAAACAGAAGGGTTGATTGGTGTTGGACCAGTGTGATCGTTTGATATTACAGGAGTTATAAGGTCATGCATTTTCCAGTATCCGGTGTTGATGTTTTTCCCGGAATACCTTTGGTCGTTGCATTTGTGGTATCCCTTTTTACATCCATGGGCGGAGTATCCGGCGCATTTCTGTTGCTCCCTTTTCAGGTCAGCGTGTTAGGGTTCATCAGCCCGTCGGTCAGTCCCACAAATCTCGTCTACAACATTGTTGCAATACCGAGCGGGGTCTACAGGTACATAAAAGAGGGGAGAATGGCCTGGCCCCTCGCCTGGGTCATTATTGCCGGCACCCTGCCCGGCGTGTTTATCGGGGCAATTTTCAGGATCAGGTATCTTCCGGACCCCAAAAACTTCAAATTCTTTGTAGGATGCGTTCTTTTGTATATCGGGCTGAGACTGCTCTATGATTTGACACCGGGGGCAGGTGCTCACAAGAAAAAAACACGAGCACTTGAGGAAAGGTTCAAGCAGAGATCAGCCCGGATTCTCAAGGAACGGCATTCAGGATTCGAAAGATACGTGGGCATCAGGACAGTCAGGTTTTCATTGACCGGTTATACCTATGAATTTTACGGTGAAACTTTTTCATTCAATACCGTCGGCCTTTTTGCCCTTACTTTTGCGGTCGGTATCGTGGGCGGGACCTATGGAATCGGGGGAGGCGCGATTGTTGCGCCTTTTCTGATGGCGATATTCGGGCTCCCGGTCTATACCATTGCCGGAGCAGCCTTGTTGGGCACTTTCATAACATCAATTGCCGGCGTAATTTTCTATACGATAATTGCGCCCGGTTATGCTTACACGGGTCTTGCCATAGCCCCTGACTGGCGGTTAGGTGCCCTTTTCGGGGTAGGGGGCTTTCTTGGCATGTATTGCGGCGCAAGACTGCAAAAATTCTTCCCGGCTAAGGCAATAAAACTCATACTTGGTCTCATCATTATGTTTCTCTCCATAAAGTATATCCTGAATGTTTTCATATAATCCGTTCCGGCTGTTCGCTCACTGTTTTATCCTTTTCAGCAACTCCATGAACAGGGAAGAAGAACCTCCGCGCAATGTATGTAAGCGCAAGGTTTCAACACTGCTTCGACGAATAGAGCCGATTAACTGTCTAATCAAATATTAGACAATATAACTTATTTAATTGACAACTAAAAAATAATACTGTATAAAAATTAACCGTATTTAGACAATTTAATTATACATTTTAAGCTTTCATTCATATATGCCCGATTATACACACAATACGCCTTGGGTTACGAGTAAAGAAATATTAGTAAAAACAGGTATTTCTCGTGCAACACTAAATAATTACATCAAAATGGAGATAATACCGAGACCTCTGGTGAAAAAACCGAGAGGTGATATGAAGGGAACAAAAAAAATCGGTTATTTTCCTTGTGCTGTCTTAGAGAGGATAGAATGGGTCAAGCGATTGAAACATGAGGGAAATTCCATGGAAAATATCGCAATCCAGCTCAAGGGTATTCCTATAAATGCCGAGCAGAATGCCGCTATCGAGTCGAAAGGGGGAGAACGGGAAAGTGATTTTATATTAACAGACGGCCTCGATCCGGTGATTGAAGAACCGTTGAAACTGACCTTAGACGATATTACACATCCTGCATATTTGATGAATTACGATTTTCAGGTCGAGTGGATCAATCATCAGGCCGAAGACAGCATTTTCTGGCAGACAGTCAGCCTGATAAAAGACAGAGAGTCGAGAAATATCTTTAAGCTGTTTTTCCACTGGCAATTTCACAATCGCGTAAAAAACTGGCGTGATCTCATTGCATTTCACATGTCATTTGCAAAAATCAAATACACAAGAAGCTGGATGGCAAATATGTACCGGCGAATTTCGGAAAACGAAGCAGCAATTTTGTTAGAGATATATGACAGGGTTGAACCTTTTCCGGCACATACGATCACAGACAGAACTATCGCCCTGCTAATGGAGGATGGAACAAGCGAAAATTATCAAGTTTACAGTACGTTTTTTAAAGAAGGT
Source organism: Deltaproteobacteria bacterium (assembly GCA_019310785.1). Classification (GTDB taxonomy): domain Bacteria; phylum Desulfobacterota; class DSM-4660; order Desulfatiglandales; family Desulfatiglandaceae; genus JAIOSR01. The sequence continues at coordinate 3,328 of JAFDDR010000033.1, read as the reverse complement.
ATTTTTTTTCTGTACAGGCATTCCAGGTTTTTGAAGCATCATGTGGCGTAGGTCACTGCTATTTAACGCAAAATCGACATACATCTATTCAGAGAGGATTTATCAAGGATTCGGTTATGCCTGACTTTTAGATTTTCTGAGGATGCACAAAAAAATGTGCATGGATGCACATTTTTTTGTGCATTTATGAAAATTCTCTTTGTAGATGAGGCTTTCTAACATGTACTGAATATCAATCAATGCATTTTTGTCATGAACATCATTTAACTGAAAATTCCTGTAATTTAAACGGTTTTGAGAAATAAAGATGGATTTCCTTCTATTGGCTGAGATTGTTTTGAAGCAAAATTAAGTTGATCAGGCGCTTGGCATGGATATTGGATACAAAAGTGGATAGGCAAGCCTCAGAGAAAATTGATGGACTCGTAAATAGGCGCGAAGCGCCCTTTTACGAGGTTACCAAAATTGGTACAGGTCAGCCTTCAGGAGAAGGTCTTGAATGGTCTAACCAGGGATTATGCAAATGGGAACGGAGGATTAAAAGAAGATGAATAGACCAGCGGAAAGCATTCAGGAAAGGCACCTGATTTTCAGTACTGAAGAAGGGGTCACTGAACAAGAAAAGGCGGAACTCCTTATAAAAAAGGGAGAGCCCATCGAAACTGCTCCCGGAGAGACGAATGTACTTCCACCCCCGCTTTTTCAGCATCAGGACCTAACCCATGCCGACACAAGTAATAATCTAATGGATCAAGAAGCATTGATAAATATCTTAAATTACACCCATTTTACAAATGGACATATCCTTGTTAACTTGCGTCATCCCAGATACCAGGATAGCATCTTTTTAAAGGCGCGTCCTGATCCCTGCCTTGGCAGGGAACTTGTGTGCCGCTGGTCGGATGAAAACATCTCAAGCCTCGACCTGGAGAAATATGAATTTCAGCATATTGTCATCGGCAACGGTCAATCCGTGACAATCGTCCCTGCCGTACTAAAGGAGATAAACAACGAATATCTCAAGATTCATTTGCCTGATACAAGCCATATCGTGGGCCAAAGGCGGGCGAAACGGTATGCCTGCCACGATGTCGGCGTAGAACTGATACAGAACGGCCTCTTAGCCAGGGGAGAATTGGTGGATTTCAGCCCGGATGGCTTCCGTATTGACGTGAGGCCGGATTTATCTTCTTCCTTTCACTGGTTTAATCCGGATGAACCGGTCAGTATCCATCTTCATAACCAACAGAGGACCTTTTTCTCCGGTATCTGCCTGTGCATTCGTCAAGGGTTGAACCTTAAGGATAAAGAGATTGTCCTCGCACCCTCGGCTGACTGCATCAAACGGTTCAAGTCAAACCAGACACGCAATCCTCGTCAACACCTTGTTCCGCCACCAACTCTCATTTTAGATCACCCTTTAACGAAAAAAAGAGTCCAATTGGGGGTTTCAGATATTTCCACATCAGGATTTTCCGTATATGAAAAGGCGGACGATGGGATTTTACTACCCGGGATGATCATACCGGACATGGTCATTGCCTTTGCCGGTTCCTTGAGAATGAATTGTGATGCCCAAGTGATTTACCGCATGAAGGATGATGAAAACGGAGTCAGGTGCGGCCTCGCTATTTTGGACATGGATATTAACAATTACAGTCATTTGACCCACATCCTGACCAGTGCCTTAGACTCTTATGCAAATGTTTCCTCTGAAATCGATATGGATGCACTATGGGAATTCTTTTTTGATTCAGGCTTTATCTACCCCAAAAAGTATGGCCTCATCCAGTCTCATCGGGAGGCTTTCAAGAAAACTTATAAAAAACTTTACCAGGAAAACCCGGAGGTTGCCAGGCATTTTACTTACCAGAGAAACGGGCGGATCTATGGACATATCTCCATGGTGCGAGCATATGACAAAGCCTGGATGATTCATCACCATGCCGCCCTGATCATGGAACATAAAAGGGCCGGGTTTATCGTATTGAAGCAAATTATGCATTACCTTAATGATATGCATCGCCTGCCGTCAGCGAAAATAGACTATGTAATGAGCTATTTCCGGCCGGAGAACAAGTTTCCTGATCGAGTGTTTGGCGGTTTTGCGAGGACCTTGGATAACCCAAAAGGCTGCTCTGTGGATACTTTTGCCTATCTGCCCTATACAAGCCTGTCTTTAGGCGCCAGGCTCCCCGATGAATGGAACCTAAGGGAGTGTTCGGCACTCGATCTGTGGGAGTTGAACCGATTCTATAATCATTCCTCCGGGGGTCTGCTCCTGGATGCAATGGCCTTGGGTAATGATGATTCCGGCGATGAGCCCCTGGAAAAGGTCTATGATCGGCTCGGGTTTTTACGGAAACAGAAGGCATATTCGCTCACCAGTGGAGGGAAATTGAAGGCGGTTCTTATCGTGAACCAATCAGACTTGGGGTTCAACCTGTCTGAACTCTTAAACAGTATCAAGATCCTGGTGACCGATCCGGAGGTCCTGCCCTGGAACGTCTTATCAATTGCCATTTCCCGGTTGACCGGTGTTTATCATATGGGAAAGGTGCCGGTCCTGTTTTATCCTTTTGATTATGTGAAGGTTGAAAATGTGCCATATGAGAAGCAATATCAGGCATGGGTCCTGAATGTGCGGTATGGAAATGAATATATGGAATATATGCAAAAAAGATTCAGGATAGGTTATAAGTAACGCTTCGGCCCGGCCGTATCTCAGCCCAGACATGGTGAGCCTATCTCACAATACAACCCAATCTCATTTTCTTCAAACACATCCCCCGAGACATCTACTTATTGTCCCTAACTCAACTGCTTATACACGGAACTTCCTATCTGCCCTGCTAATCCGCAGGGCAGATAGGAAGTCCTGACCATGAGAGCCTCTGACAGCATCCTCAGTGTACAAAACAAAATCCTCGGGATATTCTTAGCATATTTATAAATAACTATTGACATTATACCTACTTTGTATATATAATAAACAAATTAGTGCTAATTTTTAATATAATACAAACGTAACTGCTCAGGTTCAACGTTAAGAGGTTCAGGGTTCAAAGTTAGATTAATGAAAGACGGGTTCGATTCTAAGCCAAATGCCTAATTGATCCAGTTCTTGTGGAACACCAGGTGCTATTGCACACGAATCCGGAGAGAATTCTTTGTTGCAGAGGAGATATGAAGAAAACAGCAAAGCGATTAACCTTGAACCGTGAACCTGACAACCTGAGTAGAGCACCAGGAAAAAGTCAAGAGAAAAAGTTGACTTTTTTTAGGCAAAACTCCTCCATTCGGATCAAAGCCGGTTTTTGAAATTTAG
>JAFDDR010000206.1 GCA_019310785.1 Deltaproteobacteria bacterium | reverse complement strand
ATGAAGAAGGGAATGATATTAGACGTAAATGATCCTGCTCTCGAGATATATCAGTATAAAAGGGAAGAGTTGGCTCAAATATCCATTTTAGATCTGTTCCACGAGGAAGATGCAGCCCTTTTTTGGAAGGTGGTCCGGGATCCGGTGAAGGAATATTTTTTCTTGCCTAAGATTCGGGCCAAAACCAGAGATCTCCAGTCCCTTTTTGTGGATGTTCATGCCAGAATAGCAAAATTACAGGATATGGGTCTACCTTTTTTGATCATCAGTACCGTGGATATCACACAGCGTCTTGAGCAAGAGACACAATTGAGACTGGTTCAGCAGGAGTTGATTGAAAACGAGAGGCTTGCCACAATTGGCGAGACAGTAACAGGGTTGGCCCACTATATAAAGAACATCCTGAATGGTTTACGCGGCGGCATGTACAAGATCAATTCCGGGATGAACAGGGACAAACCCATCATCCTTAAGGACGGTTGGGAGATGGCCCAGCGAAACGTGGAAAAAATATCGGATCTGGTCCTTGATCTCTTAAGCTACTCCAGGGAGAGGGAGCCTCAACGAAAACGCTTTAATCCCAACGAGATCGTTTTGGAAGTTGTGGAGTCCCTCCATCACTTGGCAGACGACAAAGGCGTAAAATTAATTCACTCGCTTGATTCAAATATCAAGGATGCCTACCTGGACCCCAAGGGTATGTATAGAGTCCTTTTAAACCTGATCTCAAACGCAATTGATGCGTGTGCATACGATCCCGATCAATCAAAGTCCTTCGAGGTTATGGTAAACACCAGGATCGAAACCGGTGAACGGGGGAAGGATATCCTCCTTTTCGAGGTGATTGATAACGGCTGTGGTATGAACCGGGAGGTTAAACAGAAGCTATTCAATCGTTTTTTCAGCACAAAGAAAGAGCAAGGCACCGGAATCGGGCTTCTCATCACACATAAGATTATTCAGGAACATGGAGGTGAAATTTCAGTGGAGTCCGAAAAAGGAAAAGGGTCCACATTTCGAGTGGGACTGGAAAGGGAGCCGGAGTAAAAAAGATTGTTTACGAGTTCAAAACAGTTTCTCAATATCCGGATGCGTCCGCAGGGCCTTAAGAAACTGACCTGTCCTTTGTTCCAACTTGTTTTTTAGAATAGTAGCGACATCCATCATGACCCTGTAACCCATATCATGATTCTCCTCAAGGATCTGCATGAACTTGTCTCCGGGAATAGCTATCACTTCACAGGGTTCAACGCATATGGCATCAGAGGCATGGGAGGATCCGCGAAGGAGGGCTGACCAGCCAAAGGAGTAACCGGGTTTGATGGACCCTAAGGAAATCATGATTGACGCAGATGCCTCCACCTCCAAAACCACCTTTCCCTTCACCAGCATATAAAAGTCCTCTGAATGTTGCCCTTCTTTGAAAATGACTGCCCGATCTCCGAACAGGTGCATCTGTGCAAAGGGTAACATTTTTCCAAGCATCGAATCATCCAAGTTCTCAATCAGACGAATTTTTTTCAGTTCTTCAAAAGAGACCACAAAATACCTCCAAATCTGTAAATTGATGGTGTCGTAAATAGTCCAAAGTTATGTTGCTGAGGGTCATAACTGATTGATATTACAATATGTAGCCTTTACTTTTTGTGCATTTTGCGCCTTTTTGCGGCTATATCAAAATCAGGTCAAAACAAAAATTAGAATGATAAAAACAGCAGCAATTCCCGCCCCTATTCCAACCGGCAATGTTCCTTCTAAGATATCATTATATAAATTTGTCTTTTTCATCTCCAGCCTTTTTCCACTCACCCCTCTCGAAATCCAGAAACTGACTAAAATTAAAAGGGCGATCCTTGCGGTCAGGTCCCTGGAAAGCCGACCAAGGGAACCTGCGAGGCCATTGACAAACACACGGTCACAAACACTATTCAGCCCGTTCAGGCCTTTGTCCATGACACGGTAAAACAGCCGGGCCCCTTTGCGGTAGAACCAGTCCGCATCCACGTTAACACACCGCATCTCGGCAGGATATATGCCTGAAAGCAAGAGAAGCGTAAAGGCTAAGGCGGAAAAGAAAAGAAGCTGGGTTTGCCCCAACACATGCGGGGCCGTATATGGAACATAATTCACCTCAGGATATGGCAGCAGGCTGTAAAGAGGTCCGGGAAAAGAGCCTATAAAAATGCATAAAAACGCGGCAATGCCCATGGCGAGTAGCATATTGAGCGGCGCCTCCTTGGGTCTCATCCCGGAGTCATGGGAAAAAAACGCAAAATAGGGGATCTTGATACCAGCATGGTGGAATACGCCGGCAGATGCAAACAACAAAATAAACCAGACGCCACTCATGTGACCCCCGGCAGCCGCATCCATGACCATGGACTTGCTCACAAAGCCGCTGAAAAGGGGAAACGCGGAGATGGATGCAGCCCCCACCATACAAAATATGCAGGTCAGCGGCATGGTCCTGTACAATCCACCTAAGTCCGTGCCGTTTATCTTTCCTGTGCGATACATGATAGCACCCATGGACATGAAAAGAAGGGCCTTGAACAGGATGTCGTTAAAGGCATGGGCAACCGCCCCGTTTATGGCTAAATGTGTCCCGATTCCAATGCCGCAAACCATGAAACCGACCTGGTTTATCAGGCTGTAAGCAAGGACCCTCCTGAGATCATTTTCAATGACAGCATAAAAAATGGGAAATCCTGTCATAATGGCACCTATCCAGATCAGGGCCTCGGTTCCCGGAAAGGCCCTGGCTAAGGCGTAGACCGCACACTTTGTGGTAAATGCGCTCAAGAAAATGGTCCCGGTAATGGTTGCCTCGGGATAGGCGTCGGACAACCAGGAATGGAGAACCGGCCAGGCGCAATTGAGCCCAAACCCGAAAAATATCAGGTAAGAGGCCAACCCGTTCAAGCCCATATACCCAAACTCAATAGAACCCGTCTGGTTTACGTGAAGGACAATGCCCGCCAGGAGGCACAGGCCCCCTGCCGCATGCACCAGAAGATACCTGTACCCAGCGTCAAGGGATGCCTTTGTCCGCCGTGCCCAGATAAGAAAAATGGAAGCGACCGTGAGCATCTCCCAGAACACAAAGAAAGAAAGAAAATCTCCCGCAAACACGACTCCTAAGGCGCTCCCAGCGTACACAAGGCCTGCCACATGCTGTAGATCCTCTTTTACATGGAGGGAGTAAAGGATTGCGATAAATGATATGAGGTGAAAGATATACCCGAAGATCAGGCTGAGCCTGTCCGCCCTGCCCAGAACGAGATTATAGTCAAGAAACCCTACGACCCAGTTGTTTCCCTCGGGAATGCTGATCAGGTTCACAAACCCGAGCACGGGTAAGAAAAGCAGGTATGCGCTTTTCAGTTTTCCCCTGAAAAACGGGACAAGGAGTGCACCGATAATAAATATGAATGCCGGGGGAACCGGTTCAATCATAGTAATCCTCTCTTCTCTTTACAAGGGGCCGCAGGATGTATTTTGCCGCCACAACAAGGACCACACAGGCCACAAACCCATATACCGCATAAAACTCCAGCCACCCTTCCCATGGAAAATGGGGATGTTTATGCACAAACAATTCTATAATCAGCAGAATCAGGAGTGATGCATAGAAGCACCTGAGGAGTAACTTCACGTTTTTGGGTTTGTCAAAAAGATATTCTTTTGCTTTTTGATCCCCGTTTTCCGCATTCTGCATTTTCAATTCCTCCTCCAGCATTCATAAAAGAGTTTTATAAAGGATAAGCCCGAGATACAAAGCCCCGATGGTAATGGCGATAAAAAAAACCCTCCTGTATCCCGGAACAGGCTCATGTGAGAGTTCCATCTTTTCTTCTCTTTGTTCTGTCATAACCTATCCCCCTGTTATGCTCTTCACCATCATATCAGCTAACCCGAAAAAGGGCTGAGGGTAAAAAAGCAGTACCATGGAAATAAGGGCCGTAATTACTAAGGGCACCACACAAAAGGGCGGTGCCTCCTTTACCCCCTTTTCAAACATCGTCTCTTCCGGTGAACAGAAAAAAGCCTTGTAAACAATCGGCATAAAGTAGGCGGCATTCAAGAGCGAGCTTAAGAGCAAGACAAAAAGAATTGGCATCTGGTGCGCCTCTAAGGAACCTAAGACAAGATACCATTTGCTTATAAAGCCGCCGCAAGGGGGAAGCCCGATAATGCTCAGTGAGGCTATAAAGAAGGCCGCCATGGTCACGGGCATCCTCCTGCCGATTCCGATCATCTCGCTGATGTTCCTCTTACCCGTAGCCACAAAGATCGCGCCGGCGCAGAAAAACAGGGTAATCTTTCCAAAGGCATGCATGGCAATATGGACCATGCCGCCGGTCATCCCCTTTGGAGAGAGCAAACCTATACCTAAGACAATATAGGAAAGCTGGGCAATGGTTGAAAAGGCCAAAAGACGTTTCAGGTTGTCCTGAGTCAAGGCAATGAATGAGCCCACAAGAATGGTAACGGAAGCAACAAAAATTATGAATGGTCCGAAATCAAAGGAAAGCAATAGATTGATTCCAAAGACCCCGGTCAATACGCGGACAATGCTGAAGACCCCTACCTTGACCACTGCTACGGCATGGAGCAATGCACTGACAGGCGTGGGCGCAACCATGGCCGCAGGAAGCCAGGAGTGAAACGGCATAATCGCTGCCTTGGCAAACCCGAAAATCAAGAGTATCAGAAGCAACCCAATAAGGCCCTTTGAGCCGGTCCCGGCCAAAAAACCCTGTCTTGCAAATTCAAGTGTGCCTGCCAGATTGTAAGATATCAGCATAGCCGGTAAGACAAACCCTATGGAAGTACCCACAATGTAGAGCAGGTACTTGCGGCCCGAGGACCGAGCCTCTTCGTCCTGATGGTGGGTAACCAAGGGATACGTTGCAAAGGAGAGCATTTCCGTCAGGAGATTAGCCGAAAAGGCCACACCAATGGTGGCTGAAAGGGCTAAGGCAAAAAAGCAGAAATAGCGGGTCTGGCTGTGTTCCTTAAGCCCTCTCATATAGCCGATGGAGTATGCGGATGTAACAATCCAGAGGGAAGAAGAGACTAAGGCAAACAGCATACCCAATGCATCCAGAATTTGATCGCCACTCCCGGGAGGACTTCGGCCACGGTATATACGATCTCAATTCCATTCAAGACCATGGGCACCATGGAGGCCACGATCAGGAATTTTGTTGCTGCCGCCACAAAGGTCCATGTCTCCCTGACATTCGGGGACCTGGCTGAGATGAGAATAGGTACAACGCAGAGGGAAACCAGCACTGCAAGAAAGGGTTTTATGGATGTAATCGTTTCCATCTAAACGATCCCTTTTGGTATGGCAAACTCTATAACATGTTCCACGATATCACCCGTGTAGACTCCAACTACGACCAGCCCGGCAGCCACAATCAGGAGAGGAACCAACATGGTTAGCGGGGCCTCGGCAATCGATACCGGCTGAGACCCATGACC
>JAFDDR010000205.1 GCA_019310785.1 Deltaproteobacteria bacterium | reverse complement strand
AAAGAAAATTGAAGACTTGCGTAAATTAGTAAAAGTTCAAACATCTGATGGTAATTGGAATTACAGTGAATATATGCTTGGTATGGCAAATGGCATGTTATGTGCATTATCTGTCATATCAGGCGAAGAGCCTAATTATCTTGATAGGCCAGATGAGTGGCTTTGCGATAAAGATTATAATGGTCTTGAATGCGTGGTATCGTCAGAATGTAGCGGCTCGCCAACCTTGGGAAAGGATTCTTAAATAGCTGCTTTTAAAATAAATCTCGACGACCCTAAGCTAAATGCGAAACTTATGCAGGTCGACCCTGTACTGTGGTGTATTAATAATCACATTAAACTATTGGGAGGCATAGAGTTCTCATTAAAAGGCTGTGAGTACATGGCTGAAATAATGAGAGACTCCGCAAGGCATATGGCCGTAATTAAGGGTACTCAGGCTCGTATCACAACTGCTTTCATGCTGCGAGAGATACATGCCCTGATACATCGCCAGCGGCCACAGGGCTCTTTATATTACTTCCCAACCGAGAGGGACGTAGAGAGGTTCTCTAAGACTCGTCAGGGGCCATTGATAGCCGATAACCCTATAATCAAAAGACACTTAAGAAGCACAAACAGTGTATCGGTAAAGAAGGTTGATAAATCGTTTTTGTGTTTATTGGGTGGTAAGGCCACTTCGGTAATACAAGGCAAGAAGGATAGTGGTGCAGTAAGGACGACATCTGGCGATTGTGTTATCAGGGACGAGCGGGACTTATTTGACGATTATATGGCCGATATGATTAACGATAGACTACTTAACTCTACCTTAAAGTTAGAGGTAGACTTAGGTTCGCCTACCATACCAGATATGGGAATTGACAGGGTGTTTGGTAAAAGTGACCAGAAGTATAGGATGATAAAGTGTTCTGCGTGCAACACTTACACTTCAATAGCACTTGACTTCCCGAATTCAATAAAATACAAAAAGAGTGGCAGTGGCAGGAGCATACCTTATTATGCTTGTATAAAGTGTGGCAAAGAAATAAGCCCTTGTAATGGCGAGTATGTAGCCAAGTTTCCAAGCAAGTATAACCCGAAATACCCCAATGAGGGGATAAGTGGTTATCATGTATCTCACTTCATAACGCCAAATTGTAATCTTGGCTTAGTTATGAGTGAATGGGAAGAGGCGCAGATAGACTCATCTAAGCTCGGCAGGTTCTATAATACGTATCTCGGCTTCGCATATATACCTGTTGAGGACAGGCTTCGGATTCAGGAGGTATATGATTGCTGTGGTAACGATGTAATGAAGACCATGTCTACCAAAGAAACGGCAATGGGCGCTGATATAATGAAGACCAATAGAGTCGTAATCGCCGAGAAAACCGGTAAAGACAAGGCCAAAATAATAAATATGACAAGGGTTTCTGGTTTTGATGCTCTGTATGATATGGTGAAGCGGTTCAATGTAAAGAGTGCTGTTATATGTATCAGGCCCTATGAGGAGTCGTTCAGGAAGTTCCAAGCCAAGTGTGCAGATATTAACGTTACGGTTTACGGGTCGCAGTATCCTGGCAGAGACAACGCCAATGCTTTTATGAAAGTAGATGAAAAGAGTGGCGTTTACACGGTAAACAGAACAGAGGCTATGGATAAGTCTCAGGCGTGGATAAGAAGCGGTAAGCTCGAGATACCGAGAATGTGTGATGAAGTTAAGGTATTTGCCAAAGAATGTTGTAATACAGCTAAGGTTTTAGAGACAAACGAAGACACTGGCGATAGGACATATAGGTACAGACCTATTGGAGATAAACAGGAGCATTACAGGCATTGTATTAATTATCTTCAGTTGGCCATTGGTGTTCTTACTCATAATCAGGGAATGAGTGCCGTTGGATATAATCACGGCGAGTCGAGTTACGACCCGCTGGAATGGGACTTATAGTTAACGAACTTTAAGGAGAAAGTTATGGACAAAGTAGAAAAATGGATAGCTTCTGGCAAAAAGAATTGCAAAGAAGGCAATCACTGGCACATATTACATTATCCAGATTACCAGCTATGTCCGCTATGTGGGCACAGAGAGAGTTATAGTGCTATCGTGCCAGAGTTTAATGGGTATTTAGTTAGAGAGATGAAAATTAAACCTAAATGATAACAGAAGAACCAGATATAGACTTCGGTTTAATCTCTGAGCATTTCACTACTTGTGGTGATTACACAAAGGAGGTTATACTTGAAGAGTTGGAATATTGGCGAAAAACTACAGATTTTCTTGTTCTTGTTTCTCGGAACGATGGGCATGTTGACGGCTTTCTTATTGGTTATCGCAGTAGAAACAGTTTATGGATTGCTCAGGTTTGGAGAAAGGCTGGTACTGATATTAAGTCGAGTCGTGAGGCGTTTGAGAAAGCTAAAAAGTGGGCTATAGAAAGAGGAATGACAAGCATGACAGGCGAAACAAAACGGAATGAAATGCGTGCGATGGAGCGGTATGGTCTCAGAGAGTTTTCTTTAATTATGAAATGTGAGTTATGATAACACCAAAAACAAAAATAGTATATAGGAATGGTTTTGAGTTGCAGGTGTCAATTGACCCGTTAAGTCGCTGGAGGTTCAAGGGCGGAAGTCCAAAAGCACCGAAAGCACCTGCCCCTACACCCACACCAGAGAGAATCGACCCTGAGGTTGAACAAAAAGAAAGGGATAGGCGCAGGCAGAGATTACGCGCTGCTGGCAGAGCAGGTACTATACTAACACAGCCGTCAGGTTCGGGCGAAACTGCTACGCTCTTGGGGAGATCGACATTATGATAGGTAGCCTTGGCGAGAGATTAAGACTTAGATTAAAGCAACTCGAAGAAATCAAAAATGATTACGAGGGTATGCAGTATGATATAGCAAGATATGTTAATCCTCGTAGAGAGTTGTTGAAAGATTCTCAGAGATTCGACGACAAGGGCAGGGCAAGGGGGAAGAGTGTCTATAGTGGCGTTCCGAACTCTGCGCTTGGCGTATGGGCTGACGGTATGCAGGGGCACATGGTAAGTCAGTCGCTAAGATGGTTTAAGAGTGTCATTGGCAATTCAGAACTAAATAAAATAGATGAAGTTCAGCAATACCTCCAGGAATATGACGAAGCAATGTATGGCGAGTTTAACCGGTCTAATTTTTATGCCATTCTAGGTGAGTGGTTTAGGGATGCTGGCTCAGTTGGCACGGCTACATTATACACAGAAGAGGATATAGGCAACAATTGCGCAGTTCATACGCCAATACATCTCCGTGAGATATTCATAGCTGAGAATAAATATGGTGATGTAGATACTGTCTTTAGAAAGTTCTTCTTAACAGCAAAACAAGCCGTAGACAAGTTTGGTACGGAAAGACTTAATAGAAATATAATTAAAAACGCAGAAGAGCATCCTGAAAAAAGGCATGAGTTTGTTCATGCAGTCTTTCCTAACAAAGATAGAATGTACGGAAGTATGCTTGCTAAGCATAAACCAATAGCCTCTGTGTACTTACAGATGGACGGTAATCAGGAAATAGAGGATGGTTATGTAGTTAAGAAGTCTGGATACGACTTAAACCCATACGCCGTTTGGAGACTAAGAAAGAACTCGGATGAGATTTATGGCTATTCTCCTGCTGCCGATGCGTTGGTTGAGATAAAACAAATCAATCAAATGGCAAAGACGCTATTGCAGGCAGCTCATATGTCAGTATCACCCCCTATGAATGTACCAGAACACATGAGAGGTAATGTCAGGTTGACACCTAATGGACATAACTACTATGAGCGAGGTGGTGATAAAATGTCTGCTGTTCACACTGGTGTGAATTATCCCATTGGTATCGACCGAGAGAAAGAAATTCAAAGGATTATTGAGGATAAATATAGAGTAGAATTCTTTTTGGTTCTTGCCAGAAGTGAACGAGAAATGACGGCTACTGAAATAATGGAAAGACAGGCTGAAAAATCAGTTCTTCTCGGCCCTCAAGTAGATAGAATGGAACGAGAGGGCTTGATAAAGACATTTGATATTGTATCAGAGATAGCCGACCAAGCTGGTAGACTTCCAGAACCCCCGCAGGTCCTAATAGACTCCATCGAACAAGCAACGGCGATGGGGCAAACTCCAGCTAGAATCGATATAAGATTCATGGGGCCATTAGCTCAAGCACAACGAAGATTATTCCAGATGCAGCCAATTAAGAATGGTATCAATGAATTAGCACAGGCAGCGGTAGTGTTTCCTGAGGTATTGGACGTTGTTGACAAAGATAAGTTGGGCGAGAGAATACTTGACGCCACAGATTTCCCGCAGAACTTGATATTGTCAGACGAAAAGGTACAGGCAATAAGAGAACAGAGAGCACAACAAATTGCACAGCAACAGGCACAACAGCAGGCGCAGGGAATAGCAGAGGGCTACAAGAATACTACTAAAGCGCCAGAGGAAGGTTCTGGCGCAGAGGCAATAATTGATGCGTTAGGGGGTTGATATGCCAGTAAGGAAAAAAGGAAATAAGTGGGCTATAGGTTCAGGCAAGGCGATGTACAAGTCAAAGGCAAGTGCAGAGCGAGCTTATAAAGGATACTTGGGTTCAAAATATGCAAAAAAGAAAGGAAAGAAGTAATGGCAAAGCGTGGAGTACCAAAAAGAGATGGTTCTGGTAGGGGGCGCAGGGCTAACGCTGGAAGGGGATGTGGTGGACGTAGAGCGAAAGGTAGAGGTCGTGGCTAAACTAACAAAAGAAGAAAAACAGCAGATAGTTGATTACCGTATGTGTTTTTCAACTGATGCGGGAAAAAGAGTATTGGGACATATCTTGGCAGATTCGGGATACTTTGATACAGACTTGTCGACAGATGGCGAGATAGCGGTACAGAACTTCGTTAAAAACATACTAAAGAACCTCGGTGTGTACAATGTAAGTACAATAAACAGTTATGTAAACAATTTATTTAAGATACCAGTAGAGATATAATGGCAAAGAAAACAGAAAAAAAACAAAAATCATCTGATTTTATAAAAGAAAACTATAACCCAAAAACAAAAATTGGGAAAAACCTAAAGAAGACAATGATT
>JAFDDR010000204.1 GCA_019310785.1 Deltaproteobacteria bacterium | reverse complement strand
GGGCAGGGAAGACCTCTACGCTCAAAAGGGCATCGCAAGAGGCACAGTGGATCATGCCGGGTGAATTCAAAAATTCGGTTTCAAGGGGAGTGTTGCATTTGGTGCATGTAACCAAAATATGATGTCCTTTTTTTTATTCGGCTTTTAAAACCCAGTCCTCAGGGCCAGGTCAGATCTGGATGGCTCTGCCGTGGATTGTTGTTTCTAAAAATACAAACTCCAAGTACCAAATTACAAACAAATCACAAATTCCAATATTCAATGACCAAAACCTTCCAGGACAAGACATTGTTTGGATTTTCGAATTTTGGTCATTGGAATTTGTTTGATATTTGGGATTTGATATTTGTAATTTCAATAAGTCAATGAAATTTCAACAATGTAAATCGCCTCTGGGGATAACCAAGGCCTGATCCTATATGCTATGAATCTTATTTCCTTATCACCCGCGTGTCGCAGATACGGTCGTGCAGGGCTCGTTTCTGCTCGTCAAAGGCGGCCATGATGTAACCGATACAAAGAATTATAGCGCTTATCATTTCCGCAAAATACCGCCCAAAGGCCCTGAGGTAACTCACCTTGTCGCCATCGCCTGTAACAACCTTTATCCCACATGCCATTTTTCCGGGAGTTGCGGCATACTTCCCTAAAAACCAGGTTGTGTAGGCAGCAGCTATGGCGATTTGAAAAAGCTGCAAAATAAATGGCAGTATGACCGCAGCGAGGGAATTCGGAGATGACAGGGCAGGGAACATTATCAAGCCTGCTGCAAAAGAAAGAATCATGTTAACCGCCCCCACGATGATCCAGTCGATAACTTTGGCGCCGAAGCGAAGCCAGAATCCTGCATATTCCATGGCCCCGGAAACGGTCATGCCTTCCTTGAGCTTCTGTACAAATATGGGCTTGCACCCGGCGCACACCCATGAATTCCCGTATTGGATCATTTCCTCCCGGGAAAAGGCCCTGCCGCACTCGGAGCAAAACGATTTTTCTGGAGTGCCTGTGGCCCCGTCTGCCGCCACAACCCCGGCGCTGTTGTTCATGACCCTGGCATACTCAGCCCAGTCGGCCATGTTCGGGTTCCAGACTAAGGTCTTAGATTTTATCTTTCCCTCATCAATTAGCGCCTGAAATTCCTCTTCAGTGACAGGTCCTGCATGATTGTCTCCTGGTTTTTAGCTATTCTCCAGCTTCCTTATTATTATTCCGATAAAAAATAGCCCACCTTTTGTAAAGGCGGATGGGGGGATTTTTATGCTGTGGCAGAGCCTACTGGTACAGTCCCAAATTATAGATATTGGGGAAGTGAGCGGGCCCTTTAGGATGAGCTCGTAAAGCCTCCCCAACTCTTATTGAGCTATTACAACCAAACAAAATATACATAAAAAGCAACCAAATAAAATATGTACAATATATCTATAAATATTTAAACTAAATTACCAATATTTCTATTTCGAATGAGGAATTATAAGTCAAGGGCGCTTGTGTGTCAATTGAAAATGCGTAAATAGAATAAGGCCATTCAAGGACTTAGCCCTTTATCGCCCCATACTCAATCACCTTAATGATAACATTAGGCTTGAAATCCCGAAGACCAATGAATATATTGAAAATCAAACATTGATGCACTCGCAAGAAATCCATCAATACTAAAAGAGTATTGCCTCAAACTCAAAATCGACAATCTATTTTGAATACAGGACGGAGGAAGATGGAAGACGATATAAGACCCTTAAATGAAAAGGACGGCAGTGGAAGGATTCCAAACCAGAAAGAGCTTGAGAAAGAATTGAGCGATTATCTTTCCAAGAAATATGGCGGCCGCGTCAAGATTATCTCGCCGCTCGTTTTCCCAAAAGCGGATGTTGTATCTACCGAGGGAAAAGGCGACGCCACGGATACCGGAAACCTTCTTTCATTTGACCTGCTTCCCGAGGAATTAGAGACTTATCTGGATGGTTTTGTTGTAAAGCAGAACCAGGCTAAGGCGGTACTGGCGACCAAGATCTGCACCCATTTCAACAGGATCAAACATAGTAAAAAGTCTGCGGGCAAAAATAAAACCTCCGGGGTCGGCATGATCAAAAACAATGTGCTGATGATCGGCCCGACCGGGGTGGGTAAGACCTATATTATCAAATTGATTGCGCAGAAATTGGGCGTCCCCTTTGTGAAAGGGGATGCCACCAAATTCAGTGAAACCGGTTATGTGGGCGGGGATGTGGAGGACCTGATCCGTGATTTGGTCTATGAAGCTGATGAAGACATCAGTTTAGCGGAAAATGGGATCGTCTATATTGATGAAATTGACAAGATAGCATCATCACGAAACCTAATTGGTCACGATGTCTCAAGGACCGGTGTCCAGAGGGCGCTTCTAAAACCCATGGAAGAGACAGATGTGGAGCTAAAGGTCCCTCACGATCCAATATCACAGATACAGGCCATCGAGCATTACAGACGGACCGGAAAAAAAGAAAAAAAAGAGGTCAACACGAAAAATATCCTGTTTATTATGAGCGGGGCTTTTGGTGATTTAGCTGAAATAATAAAAAAAAGACTTCAGAGCCAGGGGATCGGCTTTGAGGCGGACGTCAGGCCCGCAGAGGTCCCATGGGAAATACTGAAAGGAATCTCTGCACAGGATCTGGTGGAATTCGGCTTCGAAACAGAGTTTGTGGGCCGGCTCCCGGTTATTGTGGTATTTGACGAACTCACCAAGGAAGATCTGATCGAAATATTGGGAAACCCCAATAATCCGATTATTATCAGCAAGAGACTCGATTTCAGGGCCTATGGAATAGACATCAAGTTCGAAGAGGAGTCGTTGGCAATGATTGCGGAAATGGCGGCCGCTGAAAAGACAGGGGCGCGGGGACTCGTTAGTGCTATTGAAAAAGTCCTGATCCCCTTTGAAAAAACTCTTCCCTCCAAAGGGCTTGATAAATTTTTGGTGACGCGGGAAGTTGTCGAAGATCCCGCTATTCAGCTTGGAATTCTCTTAAATAATCCCGATGATCCGGCACTTGCCGAAAGGTTTGAGCAGGCAAAAGAAAAGGAACTTGAGGGTATCAAGGAATATCTCTCCACGAGGGTCGATGATGTCGGCAAGAGATCGGGACTTGAGATATATGAAAAGAGGATGGACATCATCGCCGCATTGTACCTGAAAAATATCTCAGATATTAACACGGCCCTTGATGATTTCAAAGAGATGTACGATCAGGTCAAGGTTGAGGAAGCAGCCCTGGCTGATAAATTGGAAGTGAAGGTTTCGTTTGACGAAAGTGCCGTAGACCAGATTATACGTCAGGCAATTGAGACAGATCAGGAGGCCGGTCCACTGGCCCTTGAAGTTGCGAAGAGGCTCGAATACGGGCTTAACCTTGTGCGGGATAGGGCCGGGATAGAGAGCTTTATCATTAATGACGAAGCTGTTTCAGATATGGAGAATTTCGTAAATAACCTCATCAAGAAGTACTATCGTCAGGAATATCCGGCTAATTAATACCTTAGGTTAAGCGGTTCAACGTTCACGGTTCACGGTTAAAGAGCCCTAACTGTCTGATATCAAAAAAATGATACCTCAGTAGAGACGACACGTATGTTTCACCTTTAAACTGCAAGAGTTTGAAGTGAACTAAAGTTTGAAGTGATCTAAAGTTAAGGAATTCTGTCAATTATATAAAATCAGCGGAGCAAAGCGACTCCATAACTTTATGAACTTTAGATCACTTTAGACACTTTTAACTTGTATGGCTTTGATTCCAATGGATTGTAACCTCACGCGGCGCAAGCGCCTGCGCTGCGGGTTGAACCTTGAACCCTGAACCTTGAACCGCTCGCTTTTGGTAATAATTATGATAGGCATATCAAAGCTTTACTGCGGTACTGTAGAACCATCGGATGCACTCCGTTATGGCAGGCGTTCCAGCGACCTGCCCTCTCACCTGCTTCAGTTCTCCCGGGATAAGAAACCGGTAGTGGTGTGGAATGTCACCCGGGCCTGCAATTTGAACTGCATTCACTGCTATGCACGGGCTGTAGAGCAGAAACACGAAAAAGAAGGGAAAAGGCTGATGAACTTAAGAAGATCGGTCTTTCCTACGTGGGGGTCAGTATAGACGGAATGGAGCCTGTCAATGACCGATTCCGGGGCAAGAAGGGAGCTTTCAAAGATGCCATGGCAGGGATAAAGAACTCCCAGGAGGCGGGGCTTAAGGTGGGCTTGAGGTTTACCATCAACCGTATGAATAGGGACGAAATCCCCTATATATTTGACCTGCTTGAAGAACATGATATCCCCAGGGTATGCTTCTACCACTTGGTTTATGCGGGACGGGGCTCTGATATGCTTGAGCAGGATTTGGATCACGAGGAAACCCGCAAGGTAGTGGATGTTATCATGGACAGGACTAAGGATTTGCACGACCGCGGCATCTCCAAGGAGGTCCTTACCGTTGATAACCATGCTGACGGCCCGTATGTCTATCTCAGGATGTTAAAAGAGAATAATCCAAGGGCGGAAGGGGTTCTTCGACTTCTTGAGATGAACGAGGGAAACAGTTCCGGTCGGGGTATTGGATGCATAAGCTGGGACGGCGCCGTGCATGCCGATCAGTTCTGGCGGCATTACAGCTTCGGCAATGTGCTTGAGAGACCCTTCAGCGAGATCTGGTCCGATCTTTCTAATCCCCTGATGGCACAACTCAAAGATAAAAAGAAACATGTTAAAGGCCGTTGCGCCAAATGTAAGTGGTTGGATGTCTGTGCCGGTAATTTCAGGGTCAGGGCAGAGGCCGTCACCGGCGATATTTGGGCCGAAGATCCGGCCTGCTATCTGACGGATGAAGAGATTTAGCTAAAAATCCTTCCCGTCTCAAAAAGTTCACGTGGACTAGCCTTAAAAAGTGTGACAAGGGTTTGGTTGAATTCCTCTTGGGTATATGCAAGTTGTAACTGCTTGCGGATAGTTCCGTGAAAAAGAGTTATTGCTTCAGTATCCAGACCCACGATTTTCGTTCCACGTAATATTTTTCCGTCCAGAAGGAAAAAATAGAGGGCATTCATCACGCCACCCACCTTGGTATTTAGGTAGGAGGCTAACCACTCGCCGTGCGCGATTTTCACATTGAAGGCCGTGTCGATCAGACCAATGGGTTCGGGAAATTCAAAAGTCCACATGGCGATTGGAATAGGTGTACTGCTTTCAAGATAGCTGTAAAATTTAAATCCGTTTTTAAAGGCGGCTTCATCCTCCGCCCTTACCCCGAATTTTTGAATGAAAACCACAGGCCCTACTTCCCAAAGTCCCATGACGGCACCTTCATTGTTCGGTACGGGAAAAGGGAACGGTCTTCCCACTTCAAGACTTGTCATCTGTTCGTTTTCCATTTCTTTAGTCTCCTCATGATATTCAATACATACACTTTAAGAAAGTTATTTTGTAGGGGCGCTGCTTGCCGCGCAAAAACATTTTCTTGAACACTATAGCTCATGGATTAGCTCCCATCAGCAAGGCTCTTGAGACCATGTTTACCAGTGACCAGATGCCCGAGGCCGAGAAATGGGCTTCAACGGAGCGATCAAATAGGACCGAAAATTTTGGTTCGAACTCTTCATCTCCCTTCCAGTAGAGGTAATAAACAGGTACCCTTGGAAACGGCAAAAGCATGTATGCGGAGTCGGCCATTTCCATGGCTTTTCCCTCTAAGAACTCCGCGGCCTCATTAAAACCCGCCATATCATCGTTGTATCGCTCCAGAAGGGGGGCCAGGTTCAGTTGGTGGTGCCCTTTAAAGTAATGTGCCTCTTTCAAATCTTTTGTGCTCACCAGGTCCCTGCCAAGGGGATGTAAACTCCTGACACCGGTGAAATAGAGCAGGGAGACCAGTTCAAACAGGGGATCGTCTGTTTTGATCCATTTTACACCTTTATGTTTTTTCAGGCATTCGCTCTCTGTAACGATCAAAATATCTTCGTTAAGGGAGTGAAAACGTAGAACGCCTGCTGACTCGACCTGCGCCAGGGTGAGGTTCATGAGCTGGTTGAAGTCCCTGGCTTTAAGCTTTTCCCATAGTTCATGGGGCACGTTGATGGGCCTTTTGTTGTGATCCAAGGCAGGCGGGTGTTCCTGACGACGCCTCTCCTGCATGTCGAGAAATGTTTTAGCAAAAGGATAGGGGCCAAAACTGAAATTTTCACAAGGAAACAGATTGCAATCCCTTAAGCAATAGGCGATCTGATTGGTTCTGGCACATTCCAGGATAGTGCAGGCGCTTCCGAAAATGCGTTTCTGGGCCTCTAACTTTTTTAATGCCTCATTGCTTTTCCCGGATCCGCACGAGGAGCAGATCCCCAGGAGTCTCAATTTACAGACATCGCAGTTTATGCCGCAGGCACCGGTTGGCATGATGTTTACCTCGCTGCCTATTTTATAAAATGGTATCTGAATAGTCAAAAGTTCTTGTAATCTATTGACGAGTTCCTTGACAGTGGAGGTCAAAGGCCTTAAAAAGACTTGAATAAATGCCAAATATGCGCCAACATGCTGGTGTAGAAAGAAGATACCAAGTTATAGGTGAGAGGTAAACTATGATAATACGACCACGCAGACTCAGAAGGACTCCTGCAATAAGGGACATGGTAAGGGAGACGTCTCTTTCTGTGAAGGATTTTATCGCTCCGCTTTTTGTTAAGCACGGCCAGGGGGAGAAGGAACCCATTTCAACCATGCCAGGTCAGTATCATTTTTCGGTTGATACTATTGTCAAGGAGGCGGAGGAACTGTGGGGTCTGGGGATTCCCTCTATTATTTTTTTCGGTCTTCCGGACAAAAAGGATGCAACGGGAAGCAGGTCATGGGCCGAGGATGGTATCGTGCAGCAGGCGGTTTCGGCCGTTAAGGACCGGTTGCCGGAAATGGTGGTCATCACGGATGTCTGCCTCTGCGAATATACGGATCACGGGCACTGCGGGGTAATCAAGGATGGTAAGGTGGATAATGATTCGACCCTGGAACTCCTTGCACGCCAGGCCGTAACCCATGCCAAGGCGGGCGCGGATTTTGTTGCTCCGTCAGATATGATGGATGGCCGCGTGGCGGCAATCAGAAAAGCCCTGGACGTGGAAAATTACCAGGACATTGGTATCCTCTCATACGCGGTAAAGTATGCATCTGCATTTTACGGCCCGTTTCGTGAGGCCGCTGATTCAGCGCCCCAGTTCGGGGACCGCTCCGGTTACCAGATGGACCCGGCAAATGCCATTGAAGCCTTAAAAGAGGCTGAATTAGACATGGAAGAGGGCGCGGACATCATCATGGTAAAGCCCGCCATGCCTTACCTGGATATTATCAGAAGGGTCCGTGAGCTGAGCCTGGTCCCTGTTGCCGCATACAATGTGAGCGGTGAATACGCCATGGTAAAGGCAGCGGGGATGAAGGGGTGGATCGATGAAAAAAAGGTCATGATGGAGATGCTTATCTCCATCAAAAGGGCGGGCGCTGATATGATCCTTACCTACTTTGCCAAAGAAGCGGCCGGTATTTTAAATTATTAAAGATTATTTGGACGCAGATTGGCGCAGATTATCAGGATTATAAATATAAAGCCTGTCTACATCCATTTATCGGTCTGGGGCTGAGGCAATTGAGAGGACATAACCATCCGTATGTATTTGTTAAAACCGTCTTCCCCCTTTTTCCCCAATTTTTCTACTTCCCGGGAAAGCTGTTTTAGCGCCTTTGGGTCCTTGACCACGTCAAAAGGTCTCTGACCCGGATACGAGCGCTGCAAAAAAGAATAAGCCTGTTTTTCCTCGCTTGTTAATGAAAGGTATTTGTCCAGTTCTTCCAGCATGGCCTTTTTTTGAGTATCAAGAAATCCGTCAACCTGCATTAAGAGGTTCAGGCTGAAATCCCCGCATCGGAAGTGGCTGTGCATCTCATCAAGATTCTCAACGAGAAGCCGTATCTCGGCTACGATTTCCTCGTCATTCATGTGAACAAAGGTGCCGTCCGCGACCATCTTCTGCATGGGTGATTCCGGGTGCATGGCAAAGGTACGCACCCGGATGAAATTCGGCCTGATTTCATTGAGGAGTCTGGCCGTTTCGAGGGCATGTTCTTGGCTCATGGTTTTGCCCCCCACACCCGGTATGATATACTCTGAAAGGGAAATTCCCGAAGCCAT
Organism: Deltaproteobacteria bacterium; assembly: GCA_019310785.1. Classification (GTDB taxonomy): domain Bacteria; phylum Desulfobacterota; class DSM-4660; order Desulfatiglandales; family Desulfatiglandaceae; genus JAIOSR01. The sequence goes on along the minus strand of JAFDDR010000204.1, from coordinate 965 downwards.
GACCCGAAGACCTCCCGTAAGGATATCGTCAGGGGTGATACCCTTTCGGATCATCTTTAATACCTTCAAAGAGCCGCTTTCCATGCCCGTGTGAATTCTCGTCAGACCGGCGTCTCTCAGTTGCTTGTAAGAATCAATACTTTTTTTCTTCATGCTCTTTGCACGGGCATAGGTAGTGATCCTCGTGATAGCGGGAAATCGGACCTTCAGGTATTTCATGATATCGATCAATTCCGCGGTCGGAAGGATCAGTGTGTCCGCATCCTGAAGGAATGCTGACATGATCCTTGACGTTTGGGACCCGTAGGCCTCAGCCATCATATCAATATCTCTTTTGACCTCTTCAACACTCCTCCTGGAAAAGGATGTCCCTTTATAGGCAGGGCAGATAAGACACCGGTTCCAGGGACAATTCCTCGTTACCCTGACCAATAGACTGAAGGCCTCGCTTGGCGGTCTGATGACCCCCTGCTCAAACATAACCATACCCCCTGAAATAATTTTTATGGCTAAAAAGATAATGCCTTTTACCTGATCCTTCAAGGGCAGGAAATAGAAAATCAATCAGGGCAATGGAAATTGAATGCCGTCGTTACACCAGCATATTGATAAAGTCCTGTATTATTTTGACTCTGGAAACCAGCACCTTCAAGACCTAATGCCGAAAATTTCTTCCAGGTCTGGTATATTAAAGGTGAATTTGTTCAATCTATCGACGAGTTGCTTGACAGCGGACGTCAAAGGTCCTAAAAAAGCTTTTAGGTGAGCACTGTGCTCATATATTAGTTGGTGTCCATCCAGAAATGGCCCTTTTTCATCCCGCTTATGGTGAATTTCATTGGAAACCACACCTGCACATAAAAATGAGCTGAGACTCGTGGCCTGGGAGGTCACGAGAAAATGTAATTTGAACTGTGTCCATTGCAGGGCCGGGTCCGAACGGGGACCGTATCCCGGTGAACTGG